>DATBUF010000327.1:0-4755 GCA_036516435.1 Pontibacter sp. | reverse complement strand
AAGCTGGAGTTAGACCTTACCAAAGCGAATCTGCGCCCGGGCATATACCTGCTCAGATACACAGACGGGCTTGGTAAATCCAGGAGTATGAAGGTAGTAAAGTAACTGTACCTTCTGGTGTATCTATAAGAACCAGAATTGTAAAGAGTCTGCTGGCAGCACTGCTTGTGTTGTCGGCAGACTCTTTCTTTTGATTATCGCCTGGCATCAGAAGGTGAGTGGGCGGGACCTGTTTGCCTCCCCTGGTAACATCAGAATGAAGCCGAACCATCTGCCTGGCGGGTCTGCTGCATGAAGGAATGCTTCTTCAGGCAGCCCAGATTACTGACTACTCCACTTTATAAATCCCTTTCTTAATGGCGTAGATCACCAGGCCCACTCTGGATGCCACGTCCAGCTTCCGGAACAGGTTCTCCCTGATGGACTCTACCACACGGGATGAGACCTTCAGGAAGGGGGAGAACGACTTGTAGGGTAGTTCTGTACAGGCTAGCCTCAGGAACTCTATCTCACGCTCGGTAAGCTCTACTTCCTGCTGCTGCTTTTTGCTGGTCAGGTCGCGCTTCAGTATCTCACTTACACTGCCGGAGTAGTAGCTGCCTGCTACTTCCATTGCCTCCAGTGCCATGCGCAGCTCCGAGGGGTCAGCATTTTTAAGGACATACCCGTCTACCCCGCACTTGAGCATGCGCAATACGGTTTCGTCATCATTGCTCATAGACAGGGACAGGATCTTGACGGCCGGGTAGTTTGCCTGCAGCCAGCGGGCTGTTTCAAACCCGTCCATTACCGGCATGCTGATATCGAGCAACACAATGTCCGGGATGTTTTCCGGGAAGAGTTTCTGTATAAAGTCCTTCCCGTTTTCAGCTTCCAGCGACACAGTATAGCCGCTAAAGCCATTAATGAGTTCCTGGATACCTTTCCGGAAAAGTTTATGATCATCTACAAGGGCTACTCTGGTTTTGGAGCTGGGGTGCATGCTATTATGGGTTTGGTAGTTCTAACGAAACAACGGTGCCTGCCTCGGGCGTACTCTCGATGTGCAGGGATGCCCCTATAAGCCGGGCCCTGTAGCGCATATTAAGTGTACCGGTACCATTAGGCTGGCCATTGGCGGCAGTATGTCCTGCTACCTGAAAGCCTTTGCCGTTATCCGCTATATTCAGGGTCATCTTATCAGGGTAACAAACCAGGCGCGACGAAATGGCATCTGCATCGGCATGCCTGAGGATGTTACTGAGCGCCTCCTGCGCAATGCGAAAGATAATAAGTTTTTTCTCAGGTTCGAGCCCCCATTCGTTCCCGACTACCTCAAAGGAGGTATCTACGGCACCGGTTTTCCCGATCAGGCCAAGCTGAAATCTCAATAATTCGGAGAGGCTTTGCTGGGCCAGGTAATTGCTGTTTAGCCTTTTAGACAAGTCGCGCAGGTCCTGTATGGCCTGGTCCAGCAGTTCTTTACTGGTTGTGATTTTCTGTGTGGCGCTTTCCTTCGCCGCGTTTTCCAGAGTGCTGATGTTGAGCCTGACAAGTGAGAGCACCTGCCCTACGTTGTCATGAATCTCCTGGGAGATGGACAGGAACGTCTGTTCCTGCATTTCGAGCTGGGCCTTCAGAATCTCTTTCTGGTAAGCTTCTACCAGGCTGCTTACTTCTTCTGCGTGCAGCTGACGTTTTTTCTGATAGGCCAGGGTCATGAAAGAAATAAAGGCACCTAACGTAAGCAGAAGTGCCGTGCCGGTTGCTATGATTAAGATGGTATCAGACATGTGCCTGGTTCTAGTGCTGTGTTAATTGTTTTCGTTTAGTTGAAGTATTGTGGTTTTCCTGTTCAGTAAGAATGCGATGGCGAAAGTGAGGAAAAGGACATAACCCAGGAACTCACTGAAATAGTACAGCAGGTGGGCCAGCTCGTAAGACTGCTCTAATAAGTCATTCATGAGCCCGAACAGAAAGAAACTGCCCAGCGAGTTAAAAAAGAGCCCCGTACTTACCCAGAACATGGGTTCCCTGTCGAGCTTAATTACGTTCAGTTGGGTAAAAACATCCCTGTAATACAGCAGTACCCAGCAGCTGATCAGTATATTTTTGAGGGAGGAGGCATAGCTGTTAAACTCTGATGGTGGTTGTATGAAAAGCGTAATAAGCGCTGAAGCAAGTACACCAAGCGGTATGGTTATCAGGATGAGCCTCCTTGCCCTTTTCTCCCGGATAACCAGGTAGAAAAGAACTGAGTAAAGTGCATACTGCAGTGGCGTCAGGATATGGAATAAATATAAGTTCCGTATCCCCTGCAGCATCAGGTAAAGCGAATAGCCCTCAAAAAGTAAGGTGATGAACAGAATATAGCCAAGCATTTTCAGCTCTGTCCGCAGGTACCTGTAAGAAGTTCCCCATATGGTTAAAGCCGCCAAAGCCAGTATAAAGTGAAGGTATATATCCCACATAACGCTACATTGAGGCACGTACCTCTTCGTGCCTCAATGTAGCAAAATATCAGGACTATCCTTCAATCAGTACATCCTTCGGGCAGTTAAGTCTTGGCGGGCAATGGCAGCATTCATCAGCAAAGACGAGATCTTCCTCGGTAGTAGAAGCAGTAGCTGCTAATGTATCGTAAGCAGATGGTGCGGTAGCTGTTCCCGCATCAGATACTGGCGTCATAAAAAGCAGGTGCCTGCCATCTGCCTCTATTCCATAGTATACCCTCACAAAAGCTGCCTCCGGCTTCTCCTGGATGATCTGTAGGATGGACTCAACAGAAAAATTTGCAGCCCGGATCATCACCTGGTCCTGTGGTGGTTGCAGGGAGGCAAGATAATCGCGGTAGCGGGTGCAACGCATTTTCAGTTCCTCTGTTGATACCTGTTGTTCCACAAACTCACTCAGGGCTACTTCCGTGAAATTGCAAGGCTGATCTTTTTTGTTTGCCTGGCGTGTAATAAGTCTTGGCATAGTCGAAATAATTAATTGGTTATAGTAATTTCTAATGCCTAGTTAGATATTAACTCCGGGTAAACCAACCTCCCTGAATCAGGTGTGTTATGTTTGATGGATTGTATGGTGTTGATTATCAGTTGATTGCTGTTGAATGTGTTGGCGGTGGGAGGAGCATATCACAGGGGGAGTGCGTAAAAGAGCATGACTGAACCGGGTAAATGCGCTGCCCGGCACTGTGGAGAATGTGTATGGTGGATGGGGAAAATCACATTGGCATGGCAGCCAGGAAGTATGATCTTGTGCAATTTGCACCTTTGCAGAAAGTGGTGAAATCAACTATAGTTTCCTGCACAACTATAGTTGGTACTCGCGCCGGCAGAATTACCTCGTTACAGGTAAACAGGTTTAATGTCATAGACCTGTTTACAAGTAACTCATGTATTTTTGGCAGAGTAAAGGCCGCATAAACTATAAAAGTATAGCGAGTGGCTATACTTTTATAGTTTAAGATTACAGCGGATTTACGCCCTTTCTGCTTTAGAGTGTTAAGGCACCCGCAATTTCCTTTAGCGACACTTCTGCCAGCTTGGCCAGGTACTGCGCGTTGCTGTACCTTACGGTGGCATTTACATAGTTCAGTTGCGCCTCCCTGAACTCGATAGGCGTGATACTGCCGATGCGGTATTTTTCCAGCGTAATATCCAGGTTGCGTTTCGCGATCTGCTGGTTTCGTTCTTCCAGGTCTACTAACGATAAGCTGGTCTGGTAAGTGTTAAATGCCGTAGTAAGCTGTGCATTTATAGTTTGGTTTAGGCGCTCGTACTCCAGCTGGGCACTGCTGATGTTGATGTTGGCATTCTGCTCGTTACGGCGCTGCAGAAACCCGTTGAAGATAGGCACCGAAGCGGTAACGCCATAATTGAAGCCATTACCCGTTGAAAGCGTAGCAAAACCCAGCGCGGATTCTGAGCGGCTCATGTTATAGCCGGAGTTCAGGCTGACAGTCGGGTACCTTCTTGATTTTACCTGCTTCAGGTCCAGCTCTGCTACCCGCTTGCTTATTAAGGCTGCCTGTAACGATGGATTTTGCTGCAGCGCCTTTTCAGAAAGCTGCGCCAGCGTAAGTTGTTCATCTATAGAGATCTCATCAGCCACAGTAAAACGGGTGGTTACATCGCGGGCCATCAGCTCGTTCAGCTGGGTTTGGGTGTTCTGGTATAGTTCATGCTGGCGCAGGATGTTCGTAGTGTCAGTATTCATGTCTACCTGCGCATTCAGTACTTCCAGGCGCGACGCCTTGCCTATCTCGAAACGGTTCCGCGCTGTCTCGAATCTTTCGCGGGAGATCACGAGTGCCGTATCCAGCGCCTTTAGTTGCTGCTGTTGCTGCACCAGGTTGTAATATACGCTCGTAACATCAGCAATGCGGGTGAGTATGGTTTGTTGCAGGTTGGCTTCTCCCAGTTTCTGTAGTTCCTTTAGTTGGTCGTAGCGGGCGAACATGCCAAAACCATCAAATACGGTCCAGTTCAGAGCTACGCCATAGTTCAGGTTATTGCCCCGGGCGCCATTGCGTTCCACTACTGTACCATTTTCACGGGTTTGCGAACTGTTCTGGATACTGTTGTTCTGTGTCAGGTTGCCGTTAACTACAGGCAGCATGCCTGCATTGGCACGGCTCACATTGTTTTCGCTTATTTCCAGGTCATTGGCCACAAGCTTAATGTCATAGTTGCGCTCCAGCGTAATTCTGATAGCTTCTTCCAGGGTGAGTACTTCCTGTGCCTTTGCCTTGCCGGTGCAAACTATAGC
>DATBUF010000326.1:0-4776 GCA_036516435.1 Pontibacter sp. | reverse complement strand
ACATTGCCCTGCAGGCATACGGAGACCATTACCTGCACTTGTGGAACGATCGCGGTGCCTGGTATGTGGAACATAGTTTCAGCGATGCTGCCCTGAAAAAAGAGCTGGAAGATGCCAATGCCGCTTTCTACCTGATTTATGCCGAGACAGAACTGGCAGGCTTCCTGAAACTGAACCTGCACAAAGAGGTGGAAGGCCACACGCCTGGGGAAGCGCTGGAACTGGAACGCATTTACCTTACAAAAGCAATGTCGGGGAAGGGGATAGGCAGGCAGGTGCTGGACTTTACCACGCAGGTTGCCAAGGAGCACCACAAAGAGGTAATCTGGCTGAAAGCTATGGACAGCAGCCACGACGTGATCCGGTTTTACGAGCAAAACGGCTACACGCGCTGCGGAAATTGCCGGCTCGACTTCGAAACTATGAAGCCGGAATACCGGGGCATGGTGGTCATGAAAAAGATATTGCTATAGTTCTGAAACAAACTATAGTTCGCCTTTGCGTAAACATAGAAATGCAGCCTGAGCAACAACACCCGCGTGCGCCTGAACAGCCTGAAGCAGATTTCCAGATCTGGTACAGGGAGGTGCCGGCTGCAGCGGCAGAGCAGGAACAAATAGCACACCGGCATGCCTTCCAGGAAGTTATTTTTATAGAAGAGGGAGCCGCAACCCATAGTATAGATACTGAGCGCAGCCAGCTACAGGGGCCATTGGTTGTGCTGGTGGCACAGGGCAGGGTACATCAGTTTATGCCGCAGCCCTGGTCCAGACTGTATGTGCTCCGCTTTACCAACGATTTTCTGCCACGCCCGGTAAACGGCCTCTTCGACCAGGTCGTCAGTTTTACGTCGTTGCCGGTTTATGCTCCGGAACTGCTGTACAAAGTAAAGAACCTGTTCGGTCTGATGCACCAGGAGTACCAGCGAGCACAGCCAAACAAGACGTATCTCCGGCATTTGCTCTCGGCCCTGCTCAGTGTGCTGCGCGAAGAACAGCAGCAACGTACCTCTGCAGGAACAAATGGAGATGAATCGGGTTATAGTATTTTCAGTAAGTTTCTGGCCCTGCTGGATGCAGAATTTACGCAGCATCGCTCCGTAGAATATTATGCCGGGCAGCTGCACATCACCACTAAAAAGCTGGGGGAACTGAGCAAGGCAATTACCGGTGATACTCCCTCCAAGATAATAGAAAAACGTGTGGTGCTGGCTGCCAAACGCTTCCTGATTTATACTACAGATTCGGTGCAACAGATTGCCTACACGCTGGGTTACACAGATCATTCGCACTTTACACGCGTTTTCAGGAGGTTGGAAGGCATAACGCCAACGGCTTTCCGGACCCAGTACCGGCAGGCATAAAGCGTCCAGCTAAAGTCAGAAAGCGGCTACTACTCTGGCCTGCAACTTGCGTACCTTTGTATTGTGAAGAGGTGTAAACCTGCAGTATGAACTATAAACCCCAGAACTATGAAAATTGCCATAATTGGAGCCAGCGGAAACATTGGTAGCCGCATAATGCACGAGGCGCTGAGCCGGGGCCATGAAGTAACAGCCATTGTGCGTCATCCGGAAAAGCTTACCCTGGAAAACGAGAGCCTGGTTGTAACCAAAGGCGATGCCCTGGACGCAGAAGACCTTGCCGCAAAAATTGAAGGCCATGATGCTGTGGTGGTATCTTATAGTACAGGCTGGGGACCCGGCACAGATTATACAAACCACAGCAGAGTAGCAGAGGCGGTGATAAGTGCTGCCAAAAAAGCAGGTGTAAAACGCCTGTTGAATGTGGGCGGGGCCGGCAGCCTGTATGTAGCACCCGGTTTGCAGGCCGTAGACACGCCGGATTTTCCGGCAGACTGGAAAGAAGGAGCCCTTGCGCAACGCGACTCACTGGAAATATACCGTAACGAAAAAGGACTCGAATGGACGTTTTTCAGTCCGGCCTTTATGATCGGACCAGGGGAACGCACCGGCAAGTTCCGTTTAGGCACCGAGAACCCTGTTGTGGATGAGAAAGGTGAAAGCAACATCTCGTACGAAGACTATGCCGTGGCCGTGATAGACGAGCTGGAAAAGCCGCAGTTTATCAGGCAGCGTTTTACAATAGGATATTAACCAGAACACTGAAATTAATAGGGCGCAGGCACTGGCTTAAGGCTGGGCTTGCGCCGGTATTTTATAGATTACTACAAACACTACATGAATAAAAAACAACACAGAACCATTATACTGGTGCTTGGTGCGCTGGCAGCGCTGGGGCCATTTGCAATAGATATGTACCTGCCGGGCTTCCCGGCTATTGCCAAAGACCTGAACACCGACATAGCCCATGTGGGGCTGTCGCTTACAAGTTACTTTATAGGAATAGCGGCCGGTCAGCTGATCTACGGACCACTGGTGGACAGGTATGGCCGCAAAAAACCACTGATTATCGGACTAAGCCTCTTTGTGCTGGCTGCGCTGGGCTGTGCCCTGGTACCATCCGTAGAATGGCTGATTGCGTTGCGTCTGCTGCTAGCCCTGGGCGGTTGTGTGGGTATGGTGGCAAGCCGGGCCATGGTGCGCGACCTGTTCCCGCTGAAAGAAATCCCGAACGTGTTCTCTACCCTGATGCTGGTAATGGGTGTGGCTCCGATCGTGGCCCCAACTATAGGCGGCTACGTAACAGCACATTTAGGCTGGCAGTTTATATTTGTGGTGCTGGCGGCTATTGCTACTTCGGTACTGCTGGCCGTAGTTAAGTTACTTCCCGAGAGCAGGGGAGCAGATCCTTCTATTTCGCTTAAACCCCAGTTTATATTGCGTGATTTTGGTGCCGTATTAAAAGAACGCACCTTCTTAACCTATGCTGTATCGGCCAGTCTGGCACAGGCAGGTATGTTCGCCTACATTTCGGGCTCTCCGTTTGTGTTTATGGAGTACTTCGGCCTTTCGGATACACTCTACGGCTGGGCTTTCGGGATGAACGCAGGGGGCTACATTCTGGGCAGCCAGTTCAACAGACTGCTGCTGCGACGCAGTACGAGTAACCAGATTACCTTAAAGTTAGGATTCCTACAGTTCGCGGCCGGTGCTGCGCTGGTGTTAGGTGCGGTAACAGGCAGCCTGAATGCTGTTGGTACCCTGGCGCTGCTGTTTACTTTTATGTTCAGTCTGGGCATTATTAACCCGAACGCCTCAGCACTGGCACTGGCGCCTTTTACCAGAAATGCAGGAAGCGCATCGGCCATACTCGGAAGCATGCAGATGGGGGTAGGGGCGCTGGCTTCAGCTGCCGTAAGCTACCTGCATAACCGCACCCTGCTCCCGATGACGGGTATTATGGCAGTCTTAACTACCCTGAGCCTGATTATACTTGTAAGCGCAAGGTGGAGCAACCGCAGGGCGGTAGCTGCGCAACTTTACGAGGTGGAGGCGCATTCCTAGATCCAATAATTTATAGTTCAGGCAGTCGACTGAAGCCCTGCCTGAACTATAAGTGCTGTAAAAAGGTTATAGCGGCGGTGCCTATTTTGCTGCCGCTATAACCAGGTTTCCTTATTTATAGTTACCTTGTGGGGCTTTTTAAGGCTTAGAGGCAGATTTTTATCAGCGCCTGTTTCTCTGGCACCTTAACAAGTAATGGTTACGCTGTGTAACTTTACGCTCTAATTCCCGCAATTCACCCCTTGAGTTTCCGATTCGCTGTGTGGATTTCGTTTTCACACTCTATCAACTTACATGAAGCTTAAAGGAAAAGTAAAATTCGTAAATAAAGATAAGAACCTGTTTTTTGCCACGCTCCGCAAGCGCGTAGATGCCTATTTTCAGGATAACAATTTGCCGAAGAGTGGCAATGCCACCATGGTTATCAAAAGTGCCGTATTGCTGCTCGCCTATGTCATTCCGTTTGTGCTGCTGCTGGCTTTTCAGCCTTCGCTGGTTATAAGTTTACTGCTTTGGGCCATAATGGGAGTTTGCCTGGCAGGTATTGGCATGAGCGTGATGCACGATGGCAATCACGGGGCCTACGCTAAAAGCAAAACAGTTAATTACCTGATGGGTCACTCCGTGAACCTGGTAGGCGGCTCGGCCTTTAACTGGAAACTACAGCACAACATCCTGCATCATACTTACACCAACGTAGTGGATATGGACGAAGACATTGAAGACCGTCTGGCGCTTCGTTTTTCGCCGCATACAAAAGTGAAGTTTTTCCATAAGCTGCAGTGGATTTATGCCTTCGGGTTTTATGGTTTGCTTACCCTGTACTGGGTACTGCTAAAAGATTTCGTGCAGTTTGCCGGCTTCGTAAAAAACGGTGTAAACACCAATTCCAGAAGGGAAAACACGATCGCCATGGCAAAGATTGTGGTGATGAAGGTGCTTTACTTTTTCGCTATGCTGGTAGCCCCGACGCTTATCTTCGGCATTCCGTTCCTGCACATATTGCTGGGCTTCCTGCTGATGCACTTTATCGGTGGCATTATTCTTTCCACTGTGTTTCAGCTGGCGCATACGGTAGAGGGTACCAGCCACCCGCTGCCAAATGCAAACGGAACGATAGAAAACGACTGGGCAATTCACCAGCTCAACACCACTGCCAATTTTTCCCGGAACAATAAGTGGCTGTCGTGGTACGTAGGCGGTTTGAACTTCCAGATCGAGCATCACCTGTTTCCGCGTATTTGCCATGTGCATTATCCGGCCCTGGCAGAGATTGTAAGAGAGACCGCTGCAGAGTTTAACATTCCGTACCTGGAGAATAAGACGTTTTTTAGTGCTGTACGCTCGCA
>DATBUF010000325.1:0-4309 GCA_036516435.1 Pontibacter sp. | reverse complement strand
TGCCCTGTACCGAACGACATTTTAGGGTTGATTACGATGTCGTACCTGGCGTTGGCTGGTTTCTCGTGGAACGATGCACGCACAGAGGCCTGTCCCCCGATAAAGAGAGGCTCAAAATTGCGTTCCCATTCTTCGTTCCAGTTCTGGCGCTCAATTTTCTGTGTTGTGTACTCCACCTGCACCATGCTGGCATAGCGGTCCAGGGTCTCTTCCAGTGCCTGCTGGCTGTACTGGTCTTCCTCTATGTAGGCACTAAAACCATCTTCGTTCTCTACAAAGGCATCAAAGCCCAGCTCTCCCAGTTCGGCGGTCAGTATGTCCGCGAAATCGGCGTTTACTTTAAGGGTTACTTCTATAAAATCCATTGGTATAAATTATTCGCGGCAAGTGGCAAACGAACGTGCTGTGGTAAAGTGCACAGTTATGTCCGCCAGGTTCCGGTTATCGGTTACGTATAAAATGTGGTCTGCAAAGGCCTTGTTAGGAGTAAGATACCAGACGGCCGTAGCATCTGCAAAAAGCTTATTGCTCTCGCGGTACACGATCATGTCGGCAAAGGCTTCCTCCTCGCCCAGGTAAACGGAAAATGAAGCAGTATTTTTGTACTTCGGATCGCGCTCCAGGTAAACAGAGCCATACACCCGGCAATAATCTTTTACAGGCTGTGCAGGCCGGGCTGCCGGAGCAGCAAATTTAAGGTAAGGCACCAGTGCCAGCCACAGGGCAAAAAGTATAGGCATAACTCACATTTTACTCAAAGATAAAAAAAGCGCTAACAAAAAAGGCTGCCAACACCAAGTATTAGCAGCCTTTTTTATCAGGAGTTATTGATCTAGAAGGATTTAATAATATCAGTAAAGTCCCTGGATTTCAGTGATGCTCCACCAATCAGGCCACCATCGACATCGGGCTGGGCAAAGAGTTCGCGGGCATTACCCGGGTTACAGCTGCCACCGTACAGGATGGAGCAGTTAAACGCCGCTTCGGCATCAAACATCCTGGATAGCTGCTCACGGATGTAGGCGTGCATTTCCTGTGCCTGCTGGCTGCTGGCTGTGCGGCCTGTGCCAATGGCCCAGATCGGCTCATAGGCTACTACTACCTGGTCAAATTCTTCATTGCTCAGGTACGAGAGGCTGTCGTGTAGCTGCTTGCCCACGTACTCAAAATGGCGTTCCGCATCGCGCTCTTCCAGCGGCTCACCGCAACAGAAAATTGGCTTTAAGCCCTGCTCTATAGTTGCTTTCAGTTTTTTATAAAGCGTCTGGGCATCTTCGTGGTGGTACATGCGGCGCTCGCTGTGGCCGATAAGCACATACTCCGTACCCACCGACTTCAGCATAGCTGCTGATACTTCGCCGGTAAACGCGCCGCTTTCGTGCTCGCTCACATTCTGGGCGGCCAGGTACATTTTATCGTTGCTCTGCGTTAGTTTACCTACGCTTTGCAGGAACGGGAAAGGTGGTGCCACGATCACAATTACATCACTGCTTACCTCGTCTTTCACCATGTTATCGATCTCCGATACCAGCGACAGCGCTTCTTCGTAGGTCTTGTTCATTTTCCAGTTGCCGGCAACTATTCGTTTTCTCATGTTTTATAGTTTGATGATGAATGTATAGTTAGTTTATCAGCCTCCGCTGCTTTACGGCAAGTTAGTAATTTATGGTTTATGTCTTTGCCTGTCTTGCGGCTTAATACGAAACCTTAGCCCCGAACTTTGCGCTCGCCTGCGTTTTAACACCAGCCTTATCAGGGTAATAAACAGGATACCAGTCTGTCCCAAAAAACTTTATTAAACTCACTTTATCAGGTTGTGCCTCTGTGAACTCTACCCGGAGATTTAAAGGGCGGTTATCCCTGCTATATGGCACAAAATTATTGTTATTGTCAAGATAACCCATGAAATCGAAACCTATAAAGACACCTTCTCTGGGGATCGTTATGGCATAGTTGGTTACATCCACCTTTAGTTTCTTCTGCTTTTTATTTAACTGCAGCACCAAATTCTGAGTAAGTAAATCTTTTCCGGGCCTGCCATTGTCGTTAGCGTAAACCCTAATTTTCACTGTACTTTCCCACCTGTTGTCTTCAAAAATATCCGGATTCAAATTAAAGTATAGCTCATCCAGAACAGCATTATCAGCTATATCAGATTTTAAGAGCATCGCATACTGGTTTGTACCACCAAAGAGCATTGTTCTCTTTGCTTTGATATTCCCAATTTCGGCTGTTCTTAATTTACTGTCACTTTTAACTACAACTTCATCTAATTCTTTGGCATCTTCTTGCAAGTAAACTGCTGCGCCTACTTTAGATGCCGGAACTACAAATTGCTTATACCCAACCGAAGAAAATATTAAGGTATCATCTGAGTTTGCATTAAGTGTAAATTTTCCGTCAAGGTCTGATATTGTTCCTTTTGGTTTATTCTTTATTCCGATCGATACATAAGGCAGCTTTTCTTTGGTGCCGTCTTTAAAAATAACAGCATTTATAGTTTGCCCGAACGAGAATTGATAAATAAACGCAAGTAAAAGCGAGAGCTTCAGTTGTAGCATTTTAGAATCTTTAAAACTATAGTTCAGAGCAAAGTAATAAACTTACAAGAGCATTCAAATAGAAAAAAGCCGCAGCAACTAAACAGTTACTGCGGCTTTTCTATAGTCTATAATTCAAACTATAGTTTATCCTTCAGGAACCTGGCGGTAGCATTGTCTTCCAGTTTTGCCATGTCTTCCGGTGTGCCTTCAAACAGCAGGTGTCCGCCGTTTATACCACCTTCCGGGCCGAGGTCTATGATCCAGTCAGCAGATTTAATGATGTCCATGTTGTGCTCGATGATAACGACCGTGTTACCATTTTCGATCAGGGCGTTCATGGATAGTAGCAACCTGCTGATATCGTGGAAGTGCAGGCCGGTACTTGGTTCATCAAAAATAAACAGGATGTCCTCGTTATGCGGCTGTATGCCTTTGGTCAGGAAAGATGCCAGTTTTACGCGCTGTGCCTCGCCACCTGAGAGCGTGTTACTCGATTGCCCCAGACGGATATAGCCTAGTCCTACATCGTTCAGCGGCTTCAGCTTTTCTATGATCTTCGGCTGGTCGGCAAAGAAACCGATGCTGTCGGCAATGGTCATGTCCAACACTTCGGAAATGCTCTTGTCTTTGTACTTGATGTCGAGCACATCCTGTTTAAAGCGCTGGCCGTGGCAGCTTTCGCAGGTCAGGTAAATATCAGCCATAAACTGCATCTCTATTTTTACCTGTCCTTCACCCTGGCATACTTCGCAGCGGCCCCCTTCAATGTTAAACGAGAAATGCGATGGCTTAAAACCACGCGCTTTGGCCAGTGCCTGATCAGCATAAAGGGTGCGGATAGCATCGTAGGCTTTCACATACGTAACCGGGTTAGAGCGCGACGATTTACCAATCGGGTTCTGATCCACAAACTCTACGTGTTTGATCTTGCTATAGTCACCAGCCAGTTTATCGAACTTACCGGTTGCTTCGGAAGTGGAGCCGTGCAATTTCTGCATCGCCGGAGCCAGAATCTTTTTAATCAATGTGGACTTACCAGAACCGCTCACACCAGTTACGACCGTCATCACATCCAGCGGAATTTTTACATTCAGGTTCTTCAGGTTGTTTTCGCGGGCCCCGATCAGTTCAATGGCATTGCGCCACTTGCGGCGCTGCGGCGGCACCGGCACCTCCATGCGGCCGCTCAGGTATTTGGCCGTGTAGGTATCCCCTTCTCTTGTCAGTTCATCCAGCGTTCCCTGGAACATCAGGTTCCCACCGCCTGATCCGGCTTCCGGCCCGATGTCGATGAGCTGATCAGCGGCACGCATGATTTCCTCCTCGTGCTCTACTACTATAACCGTATTGCCCAGTTGCTGCAGCGAGCGCAACACTCCAATCAGCTGTTCCGAATCTTTAGGGTGCAGGCCTATACTTGGCTCATCCAGGATGTACATAGAGCCTACGAGTGCACTACCCAGCGAGGTAGCCAGGTTGATACGCTGGCTCTCGCCACCGGAAAGCGTGTTAGACAGGCGATTCAGCGTAAGATAACCAAGCCCCACCCGCTCAAGGTAACTCAGGCGGTTAGTAACCTCCGTTACCAGGCGTTCGGCTACTTTCTCTTCGTGCGCTGTTAGTTGTAGATTCTGGAAAAAGGGCAGCACCTGTGTAATGGGCATCAGCACCAGGTCGGTAATGCTCTTGCCATTTACTTTTACATAGCTGGCATCTTTGCGCAACCGTGAGCCACGGCACTCGGGGCAGGCAGTCCGGCCACGGTA
>DATBUF010000324.1:0-1786 GCA_036516435.1 Pontibacter sp. | reverse complement strand
TGTTGATTGTTGATTGTTGATTGTTGATTGTTTTAAATATTTATTTTTTCAGAACTATAACTATAGCTTTTACTTAGCTGCAAGATCTGTGAACAGAACTCTCATCTTTCAGGTACAACCATTTAGCCTTTTAATAATTTCGCAATTCAGCAACCAGTAATAAAACTATGATCCAGTACCACCTGAGCTATACTTCGGCACTGTCGCACCTGCTGCACATCAGCATCA
Source organism: Pontibacter sp. (assembly GCA_036516435.1). Classification (GTDB taxonomy): domain Bacteria; phylum Bacteroidota; class Bacteroidia; order Cytophagales; family Hymenobacteraceae; genus Pontibacter. The sequence continues at coordinate 1,558 of DATBUF010000324.1, read as the reverse complement.
CTATAACCGGCAATAACAGCAAAGAACTATACTTGCAGCTACCTGCCTGGCGCCCCGGTCGGTATGAGCTGCAGCAGTTTGCCCAGAAACTATACAACGTTACGGCTACCGCACATGGCGCAACTATAGGCATTCATAAAACGACCAAAGACTGCTGGGTAGTAGAGGCTGATGGTGCTGAAACCATAACTATAAACTATAGCTTTTATGCACGGCAGATGGATGCTGGCGGCTCGTGGCTGGATGAGCAGATGCTTTATGTAAACCCTGTTAACTGCCTGATGGCTGTAGAAGGGCGCGAGCACGAACCCTGCGAAGTAACTATAGCCGTCCCCGGAAACTGGCAGGTTGCCTGCGGATTACCGGAACCCCGGAAGCATGTACTGCGAGCCGTGAACTATGATGAGTTGGTAGACAGTCCGTTTATAGCCAGCGCCACCTTACAGCACGCAAGCTATAGTTTGGCTGGCACCACCTTCCACATCTGGATACAGGGCGACTGCAACCCCGACTGGCCAAAAACTATCCATGACTTTGAAGCCTTTACCAAAGCGCAACTCGATGTATTCGGGAATTTCCCGGTGCCGGAGTACCACTACCTGAACCTGATATTGCCTTACCGCACTTACCATGGCGTGGAGCACAGCCATTCTACAGTGATCACGCTGGGGCCGGGTGAACTGCTGATGTCGCCGGCGCTGTATAAAGAGTTTATCGGGGTGAGTTCGCATGAGCTTTTCCATACTTGGAACATCAAAAAAATCCGGCCAGCCGAAATGCTGCCTTACAACCTGGCACAGGAAAATTACTTTAGAACGGGCTATGTTGCCGAAGGCATTACTACCTACTATGGTGATTACATGCTGGCTAAGTCAGGCGTGTTTACCGCACAACAGTACTTTGATGAACTGAACACGACGCTGCAACGCTACTTTGCAGACTATAGCCGCAACCAGATGTCGGTAGCTGATTCGTCGTTTGACCTGTGGCTGGATGGTTACAAACCCGGCATTCCGGACCGGAAGGTATCCATCTATGTAAAAGGCGCCTTAACAGCTCTACTACTCGACCTGCAACTGCGAAAAGCCACCGGCAACCACGCCAGCCTGGATGATGTGATGCGCAAACTATGGGAGCGCTTCGGAAAGCAAACGATAGGTTACACAGAACAAGATTATGCCGCATTGGTAGATGAAGTTGCCGGACAATCCTTTAAACCTTACTTCGACAACTATATAAACGGCACCACAACTATAGAACCCGCGCTGAACGGTGCTCTGAACTATGTGGGATGCACACTGAAGAAGCACGACAACCCCTTACTCTATGAGAGCCGTTTTGGGTTTAAAGTATCAGCAGACCAAACCATAAAAGTTACGGCTATTGCTCCGGCATCTCCGGCTTATAACACTCTGAGTATAGATGATGAGCTGATTGCCCTGAATGGCCGAAAACTGGAACAGAACCTGCAACACCTGCTGCAACAACTCGCTCCTACCGAAACTATAACACTTACTCTTTTCCGGGAGAAGCAGCTACGGCAGGTTATGCTAACGCT
>DATBUF010000323.1:0-4833 GCA_036516435.1 Pontibacter sp. | reverse complement strand
AAAATTCTGGACCAGTACCGTTTGAACAGGCAGTCGAACGCAGCCCGGTCGTTTGCCACAATGGCAGACCAAAGCGCTTCATCCGAAGTCAGTTCTGTACACGTTTCCATTATTCCACAAGATTATATAACAAGCTAGCCTCCTGCCGGAGCAGGTAAGTTTCAGTCACGTTGCCCTTTCCCGGGCAGATTCGACCTCCTAATTTGAGTATATTATACTGATATTTAAAATAATTGAAAAATATTTTTGATTCGGGTGTGTGTGCCGCCACTTTTAGGGCTCTATACTAATATGCGGGCGCAGATCAGCCTTCGCAAACACCGATAATGACACAAGACGAATATATGCATCTTTATGAGCGCTACCTGTCCGGCGAATGTTCTCCAGAAGAGATCAAGCGCCTGGAGCAGTTTAACGATCAGTTCACATTAGAAGACTTGCCCTGGAATGAGGAGGAGATGGGGGACAAGGAGCTAACAGAGCAGGCAATTATGATGGCTCTGAACAGCAGCATCCGCACCAGCATACAACCAGAAAAGAAGCCCTTGCCATGGCGGTCGCTGGCAGCTGCTGTAGCATTACTGCTCCTGGCTGTGGGAGGGTTTATGTGGTTTAGAAGCGCGCAGGAGCAACCCCGCCTGACACAGGCACCGCAGGAACAACTGAACGAGCCCATAACACCAGGTGGAGACGTGGCTATACTTACGCTGGCCGATGGCACGCAACTGGCACTTACTGACCAGGAGAACGGCAGGCAATGGCAGCAGGGCGAAGCCGGTGTGCTGGAAGCGGCCGGGCAGCTGATCTATAAAAAAGATGGTGCGAAGGGTGTAAGCGAACACTATAACACGGTAGCCACCCCGCGCGGCGGGCAGTACCAGGTAGTGCTTTCAGATGGAACAAAAGTATGGCTGAATGCCGCGTCTTCGCTGAAGTTCCCGGTAGCATTTGCCGGAAAGGACCGCGTAGTGGAACTGACTGGTGAGGCTTACTTTGAGGTTGCTAAGGATAAGGAAAGACCTTTCCGGGTGCAGGCGAAAGGAATGGACATTAAAGTGCTGGGCACACACTTTAATGTGATGGCCTACGAGGATGAACATAGCGTACAGGCCACGCTGCTGGAAGGTGCTGTAGAAGTAAGCTCCTCTGGTTCGCGCATGCTGTTGCAGCCGGGGCAGCAAGCCAGTCTGCTTAAAACAGCTCATGTGCTGGTTAAAAAAGAGGTAGATGTAAGTGATGTAGTTGCCTGGAAACAGGGGCTGTTCTCCTTCAATGGAGCCAGTCTGCCCATGATCCTGAACCAGGTCAGCCGTTGGTATAATGTGGATGTCCATTACCAGGATCCGATCGCCAACAGGCACTATACTGGTTTAATTTCCAGGCAGTCTAAGATAGAAGATGTGTTACAGATACTGGAGCTAACAGGAGATGTAACCTTTGAGATAAAAAACAGGGAGATACATGTGAGGAAAAAAGACTGACGATTCTTCTGATTTAAAAATAAAATTCTGCACCTGAATAAAAAAACCTGGAAGCGCTGCAACGCTCCCAGGCCGTGATTCAGGTGACGGAGGCTTAATACAGTTTCTGCAAAAACTTAATACTAACTAACCAATTCCTTATTCACCTTAACCAACACTAATCTATGAAGTTATTATTACATGTAAAAGGGAGACGGGTCCGCCTTCTCGCACACGGGCATTACCGGGTCATCAACTCCCCTTCAGACGTACTCCGAATTATGAAGATTACAGCTGTTTTTCTTCTGGTAGCTTGCCTGCAGGTAAGTGCCACGGCCTTCTCGCAGAAGATCACCATTACTGCTAAAAACGAATCGCTGGACAAAGTGTTTCGTGAGATAAATAAGCAGAGTGGCTACTTATTTTTGTATAACAACGAGGCATTGCAACAGGCCAGGCCGGTAACAGTGCAGGCTAACGGTGTTGAATTGAAAGAGGTGCTCGACGCCTGTTTTGAGAACCAGCCGCTGACTTATACTATAACAGACAAAACTATTGTGGTAAAGCAGCGCGAAAGATCGCTGAAAAAGCCGCAAACCGTACAGACTGATACGATTACAGTCAGAGGTCAGATAATTAATAAGGAGACTAAAGAACCATTAATAGGAGCTTCTGTTTTGGTGAAAGGGTCTAACCGTGGGGTTAGTACAGATGCAACAGGACGTTTTACACTGAAGGCTAAAAAGGGCGATATCCTGTTTGTGATGTACCTGGGGTATAAGCCACAGGAGCTCCCGCTAAGCGAAAGCAGCACTGTATCTATTGCAATGGAGCCAAATTCTGTGCGAATAGATGAAGTATCTGTTGTGGCAACAGGTTACCAGCAGGTAGAGCGCGAAAAACTTACCGGTTCGGTAGCTTCTATCAGCCAGAAGCAGTTCGACCAGCGTGTAGCCGTAACAGGTAATTTCCTGGAGAACCTGGAAGGTAAAATCCCGGGCCTGATGTATAATAACCAGACCGGTGAGCTTGCTATTCGCGGGGTATCCACGTTTGATGCTGTAAAGCAGCCGCTTATCGTGCTTAACGGCTTCCCGACCGAGATCGACATTCGCAACATTAACCCGAATGACATTATTTCAGTGAACGTGCTGAAGGATGCTGCCGCCGCTTCTATTTATGGTACACGTGCTTCCAATGGTGTTATCGTAATCGAAACCAAGCGTGGAAAAGCCGGTAAGCCAACGTTCAGCCTGCGCTCTACTTATGGCGTTCAGGCAAAGCCGGACTTCAGTTACCTGAACTATGGCAATGCAGCAAGCTACGCCCTGATCGAAAGAGACAACCTGCTGGCCTCTACAAGCACCCGCGCTTCTGTGCGCCCGGGCATACCTGTTTCGCCGGTGGCAGATGTGGTATATGACTTTAAAGCCGGGTTAATAGATGAAAGTACGATGAACAACCGCCTGGCTGCCATCGGAAACTATGACAACCTGAAGCAATACGAAGACCTTTTCTACCGTACCCGTGTGGCACGTCAGCTGGATTTTGACGTGAGCGGTGGTAACGAGAAGAATACCTACATGCTGGGTGTGAACTACATGGATGAAGATCACCAGGAAGTGGAAACCAACGACAAGCGTGTTCTCCTGAACTTCTCCAGCTATCATAACTTTACTGATAGGATCAACTTCGATTTCCGTGGTTCTTATTCTAACATGAAGCAGGCCAATCCTTACAACTCAGCAACTTCTTACATCTCAGCAGGCGGTTTTAATCCGATCAACAACTTTCTGCCTTATGAGCGCCTGGCCGATGAGAATGGTGTAGCACTGCCGGTAAGCCTTGGCCCGAACAGAAATGCAGCTACCGGTATCACATTGCAGAACAACGAGATCAACAAAGGTATCGGGCTCTACGACCAGCTATATTATCCGTACCGTGAGCTATTTGCCAGCACCAATACTTCTGAAACTTCCTCTGTTCGTTTCCAGGGAAGGCTGAATGCCGAAATTACCGACTGGCTCTCGTTCGACATCGGAGGGGCTTATGAAGACCAGCCCACCAACCATAATATTCTGTTGACAGAAGAAGCCTTTGCTGTACGCCGCCTGCTCAACTATAAAGCTAAAAAAGATCCTACAACCGGGTTGCCTGTATTCTCAGATATACCGAGAGGAGCTTTCTTAACGAGAGTGAATGAGCAGACAAAAGGCTATACATTCCGCAGCCAGTTTAACATAAACCATACTTCAGCGGATAGAGTACATGCCATTTCAGGTATAGTTGGTACAGAAGTACGTAAAACAACCACGTCTTTGCTGAGAAACACTTTCTTCGGCTATGATGGCCAGACGCTGATTGTGAAACCAGTGAACTTTGTAGAACTGAGCAGCATCAAAGACCCAGCCTTCCCTACGCTCCCTACCCTGAACAGAGCCAGCTTCCTTTACGATACTTATTTTGGTGAGGAGTACGACGACCGCCGTTTTGTATCGTTCTATGGTAATGGTACTTACATGCTCATGGACCGTTATGTGCTGACAGGTAGCATCCGCTTTGATAAGTCGAACCTGTTTGGTACAGATCCTAAGTACAAGAACAGACCATTCTACTCGATAGGTGCTAACTGGAACCTGGACAGAGAGGAATTTGTGCAGGGGATAGACTGGATCAGCGAGCTGAAATTACGCACAGCTTACGGGCTGAACGGTAACATCCCGACCAGCAACAACGGTCCGTTCCTGTTGCTGGAGTCCGGCCTGAATTACTCTTTCTACCCTGCGCCATCGGAGCAGTACTACGACATCCTGTCGCCGGAGAACCAGTCTATCCGCTGGGAAGAGACCAAAAACTATAACGCCGGTCTGGACTATGCCCTGTTCAATAGCAGCATCTACGGTACCTTTGATTTATACTTCAAAAACTCTGATGATGTGTTTGGAGCCTACTCTTCAGACCCTACCACCGGCTTTAACCAGTACAGAGCCAACACTGCTTCTATCCGTAACAGAGGGATTGAGTTCAGCATCAACAGCCTGAATGCCAGCACAGATAAATTTGCCTGGAGAACGCAGGTAACAGCATCTTTCAATAAAAATGAAGTAACTGCTGTTAAAACAACTGCCAATACAGGTGGTGAGCCTCTCATCTCAGCATTGCAAATTCAGAAAGGCTACCCGATTGATGCACTGTTCGGTTACCGTTATGCAGGCTTAAATGAGTTAGGACAGCCACAGATCTACACCAAAGAAGGCAATACAAAGCTGCTGGAAATGGGTGGTTTTGGCGATGAGAACGTGACCTTGGACGACATGCAGTATATGGGTACCACCACACCGAAGTATGTACTGGGCCTGAATAACCAGTTTAG
>DATBUF010000322.1:0-4087 GCA_036516435.1 Pontibacter sp. | reverse complement strand
TGCTTTGGGTGATGCTGTGCCAAACCTGCCTTTATAATCGGCAGAGGTATAGCCTTTTTCCATGGAGGTGATATTCACCAAGTCTTTGTTTACCTTAAAATCTGCGTATTGCACATTCACATCAAAGTTAAAGGCTGAGTTATCCGCAAAGTTCAGGGAGATAGGAGTATACGTACTTGCTACTCTGATATTACTGATTTTATTGCTGATGTCACTTACCCGGAATGAGCCATACTTCATATCTATGTTTAGCGCTTCACTCAGTTTACCGATCATCAGATCGCTATACTTGCTATAGCCTCTCAAATCCTTTGCTTCAGCTACCTGCACGTTAGAATACGCTACCTGCAGGCTTCCGCCGTTTATGTAACTACAGCTGCCATTGCTGTAACTAAGCTTCAGGTTATTACTCGTGTTGGTAAGTCTCTCGCTTTTTAGGTTGCCATACTTTAACTCTACATTCACACTGCCCTTCAGGTTAGCCAGGTATACATCGCCATAAGTATTTTTAAGCGTGATGGAATTATCTGCGGGCATATAGATCGTATAGTTAATCTCAGAAGAACTTGGCCCCGAGACCCGCACCGGCTCATATACTGTTTTCAGGTAAATTGTTTTGCCGTCCCGCACTTCTTCAACACGCATTCTGCTCAGCATATCGTTTGCCTTACTTTCAGAACCGGCCTGCGCAATCATGTCTACTTTTACTCTGATCTCATTTTTATCCCAGGTGTTTACATGCACGCGGCCATACCTGTTCTCTATGTTCAGTAAGTCAGAACTGTTTACTTTATAAGTTCTTTCGAAAGTCTTGCGCTTCTCAGCATCAAATTTCATGGGAGCCGCAGGCTGTGCCGGCAACTCTACATACACGTTCGGCTGAACAATAACTACGGATGGTGCAGGACAAGGTGCAGGATGAGGGGATGGCCCGTCTGTCGCTTGGCGACCGATTGCCACAGCAGGGGCTACTACTATGAGCATAATAGCCAGGTAGCGTAAAGATTTATACATTGGTTTCATTGCTTACAATTTCGTCTGTTGTCTGTTTCTGGAGTTTATTTATTTTCTGGAGCACTTCCAGCTGGCGATTCAGCACCTCAACCCGTAGCTGCAGGTTCCGGATCATGGCGTTCATCACTTTATCAGTATTAGGGGCTATCAGTAATTGTTTTTTAAGCTGTATGTAGCTGCTGTCGAGGCGGGCCAGTTCACGATCAATATCTTTCTTTTCGTCCAGGCCAAGCACTTTCAGGTCGTAGGCACTCAGCTCCTGCTTCTTTTCTTTCAGCTGGCTGGTGTAATAGGCTTCTACTTCTACCATTTCAGGGGCAATCTTCTGGATGGCGGGCTGATTTGCAGCAGCCAGTGTATAGCTGTTCTCTGCTGCACTCTGCTTGGTAAGCCATAAGGTCAGGCCGCAACCAATTAGAAGTATAATGGCCGCCGCCACTCGCATAAAGACCAGGTCGCCGCTAAAACTGAAGCTATCGCCGAAGCTGAACTTAATTACTTTAGTCTCTCCCCTGCGCTTAGCTGGCAACTCCTGACAGATCTCCTGCCAAAGCTCTGGTCGCGGCTCGTACACATCGAACTCTTCCCGATGCTCGCTCACAAAATCTTTCAGTCTATCTTTCATTTCTGTTGTTGTTTGTTTTATACTCCGGCCGTATAGTGCGGCTCACGCATAATTTCTAATAGTTTTTTCCGCGCCCTGCTGTACTGCGACTTGGATGTAGATTCTGATACACCTAATATCTCCCCGATCTCTGCATGATCGTAGCCATCGAGCAGGTATAAGCTCAGCACTACGCGGTAGCCGTCCGGCAACTTTTGAATGGCGCGCCTCACCCGGTCTACCTGCCACTCCACGTCATCTTCATTCGTCGGCTCATCCGGTACTTCTGCGGCTGTGTGCTCATCCATCGGCACCAGCTCTGAGCGGCGCTTCCGGATGGCATTGATGGCGGCATTTACCACAATCTTTTTCAGCCAGCTCCCAAACGAGGCCTCGGATTTATAGGTATGCAGGTTTTTGAAAGCACTGATGAAAGCCTCTTGCAGTACATCTTCTGCTTCGGCATAATCGTTGGTGATGCGCATGCTCACGTTAAACATGGCCTTGGAGTATAGCTTGTATAGTTCGTACTGTGCCCGGTTGTCGCCACCCTTGCACCGTTCCACTACCTGCTGGTTTACGTCCTGATATGTAGATGTCTCCAAGTTACACCCTGTTTAGCAATTACGATTCCGTTATATCATCTCCGGCTATGCCGTGCCTTCATTCATCTCCTTCTTCCCTACTTCCACACTAAAGACAAGAGCAATTGGCGGAGGTTGCATGAAGTTGCAAAATTTTTCCTGATAATTTCCGTTGCCCCAGTCAGAACTATAGTTCGCTTTCCTGTAGCTGGTTGTTCACAAAAAAAGCCAGCCCTTTACAGAGCTGGCTTCTATAGTTTGGCTGAACCTTTAGGCCCCCTACCCAGGAACTTATAGAATTTTAAGATCAACGCAGCTCACAACCTGGCGTCAGCATCCAACCGGTGCCTATCGTGTGTGAGAGTCTCCAGGCTTACCTGGCTATAGTTGCAAAACAGGCTAAACTATAGTTGGGCCTATCGTTCTTTAGCGCAGACGCAACATATTGCGTCTCTACAAATCCTGTTCATCCATAAATACTGGAAATCCTGATGCAGGCAACCTTAAACCCTTAGTCCATGATGTCGAACTTAATGCCTTGTGCCAGAGGTAGCTCACGGCTATAGTTGATCGTGTTGGTCTGGCGACGCATGTAAATTCTCCAGGCATCGGAGCCGGACTCACGGCCACCACCTGTATCTTTCTCACCACCAAATGCACCGCCGATCTCAGCACCGGACGTACCGATGTTTACGTTGGCAATACCGCAGTCAGAGCCCCAGTGGCTCAGGAAAGCTTCTGTCTCAAGCAGGTTAGTAGAGAATATGGAAGACGATAAGCCTTGTTTTACGCTATTCTGAATTTCGATAGCATTCTCCACGTCACCGCTATACTTGATCAGGTACAGGATCGGGGCAAATGTTTCTTCCTGCACCATTTCGTAGTGGTTTTCAGCTTCTACGATGGCCGGAGTTACGTACGTACCTGTTTCGTAGCCGTTTCCGCTTAAAATGTCGCCTCCTGTCAGCAGCGTACCACCTTCCTGCTGCACTTTCTCCAGCGCATTTGTAAAGGCATTTACCGCATCCTTATCAATCAGCGGACCTACCAGCGTGGTGCTGTCCAGCGGGTGGCCGATTGGCAGATTAGGGTACACCTTCAGCAGGCGCTCTTTTACCTGCTCGTAAATATTTTCGTGGATGATGAGGCGACGGGTAGTGGTACAGCGCTGGCCACAGGTACCTACCGCACCGAAAACTATAGCCGCCATCGCCATTTCCAGGTCTGCGTTCTCGGTAAGAACAATAGCATTGTTACCGCCCAGCTCCAGCAGCGACTTACCCAAACGGGCACCCACTGCCTCGCCTACTTTTTTACCCATGCGTGTAGAGCCCGTAGCCGAAACCAGCGGAATACGTGTATCGTTCGCCATCAGGCTGCCGATTTCTGCATCGCCTATTATCAGGTTAAAGATACCTTCCGGCAGCTCGTTCTCAGTTAATACCTCCCGGATAATATGCTGGCAGGCAACAGCCGTAAGCGGAGTTTTCTCAGATGGTTTCCAGATAACAGTATCTCCGCACACAGCGGCCAACATGGCATTCCAGCTCCAAACTGCTACCGGGAAGTTAAACGCTGAGATAACACCCACTATGCCCAGCGGGTGGTATTGCTCGTACATGCGGTGCTGCGGGCGCTCGGAGTGCATGGTGTAGCCGTGCAGCTGGCGCGACAAACCTACAGCAAAATCGCAGATGTCGATCATCTCCTGTACTTCGCCTAAACCTTCCTGCAGAATTTTGCCCATTTCGTAGCTCACCAGTTTTCCCAGGGCCTCTTTATGCTGGCGCAGTTTGTCTCCTATCTGGCGTACAATCTCGCCGCGCTTAGGGGCCGGGGTTTTGCGCCATACTTTAAAAGCTTCCTGCGCTGTAGTTACTACCTG
>DATBUF010000321.1:0-5458 GCA_036516435.1 Pontibacter sp. | reverse complement strand
CGGCAAGCTCCCCCGGGAAAGTACCCGGTCTGGCAATTCCCATGTTGATGCCTTTGATAAAAAGCGGCACGTACTTTTCGCCGTTCCAGACGGTGAGGTAGGTACTGTTAGTAGAGAAGGGAACCGGCGGGGCGGCAGGAGCGGATGGCTGTGCCAGTACTCGCAGACTAGAAATAACAGGAAAAAGCAGCAAACTGCCCGGGAGAAGTAAAATTGTTTCAAGTACTTATAATGTTAGTGTCGATACTATAAAGGAGGCAGCTGGAACTATAGTTTGCCGTGTTTCTATAAAAGAAGTCCCTGACTATAGTTTAAGCGCTTTCCTCCCTACTTTAACCGGCAAAGATAAGTGCCTAAACTATAGGTTTTAACAGGAGCAAGGGAATAAATTTAGGCCGCATACATTGAGCCGATCAGGTTTTTGTACTTCTCCAGTATGATCTTTCGCTTCAGTTTCAGGGTTGGGGTCAGTTCTCCGCTTTCAATCGTCCACTGGTAGGGCATCAGTACAAACTTCTTTACCTGCTCCACGGGGTTAAATTGCTGGTTATAGTTGTTGATGGCCTCCCGGATGAGTGCCTTAATCTGCTTGTCCTGGGTAACAGCTTCGTTGCCGGGGTAGGGTTTGCCCTGGTTAGTGTACCAGTCTTTCAGGGCCTGAAAAGCCGGTACGATCAGGGCACCTACAAACTTCTGCTGCTCGCCTACCACCATAATCTGTTCTATCCAGTTACTCTCCACCATCTTGTTCTCGATAGGTTGTGGCGCCACATACTTACCGCCACTTGTCTTAAAGAGCTCTTTTTTACGGTCGGTTATCTTCAGGAATTTCCCGTCTACCATGGTGCCGATGTCGCCGGTGCGCAGCCACTCGCCCTCCATTACTTCGGCTGTCAGTTCAGGGTGTTTGTAGTAGCCCAGCATCACATTCGGGCCCTTGCAGAGAATCTCCCCATCTGCTGCAAGTTTTACTTCTACGCCCTCCAGCAAAGGACCTACGGTGCCAAACATGCGGCCCTGTTCAGGGTAGCGGTTGCCGCTGATAATAGGGGAAGCCTCTGTTAAACCATAGCCCTCCTGTATCACGATGCCGGCTGCAGTAAATACTTTCAACAGGCGTATCTGGCAGGCAGCAGCCCCGGTAATCACAGCTTTCACCTCACCGCCCAAGGCCTCGCGCCACTTGCTGAAGATCAGCTTATCGGCCAGGGCGAGCTGCAACCGATAGCTTAAACTAAGTGGCGTATTGATCTCGTATTGCTCAGCCAGTTTCAAAGCCCAGAAAAACAGGCTGCGTTTCGGCCCTTTCAGTTCTCTCCCTTTCGCCAGAATGCCTTCGTATACCTTCTCGAGCAGGCGCGGCACGGTTGTAAAAAGAGTTGGCTTTACCTCGCGCAGGTTAGCCGCAATTTTGTCCATGCTTTCGGCATAGTAAATGGCTGTGCCGGAGTAAATCAGGCAATAAGTAGCCATGCGCTCAAACGCGTGGTTCAGGGGCAGAAAGCTGAGCGCCCGCTTGCCACGTACCCCTATTTCCTGTATAATTTCAGCGCTGCCAAACACATTGCTGATGATGTTGCGGTGAGAAAGCATTACCCCCTTTGGAATACCCGTAGTGCCGGAGGTATAAAGTATGGTAGCCAGGTCTGTGTCCTGTACCTGTGTGCGGCAATGGCTGAGCTGCTTCTCCACATCAGGGGTTACTTCGGTCAGCAATTCCGACCAGAGCGGCACATACTGCACGGGCTTAAAAGAATAAACTGCCTCAAGTGCCGGTAATTCGGTGCGGATGCTTTCAATCTTCTTAAACAAGGCTTTATCACCAACAAAGACCATTTTTACACCAGCGTCCTGCAATATAAACTGTAGTTCGTTGTTGTTAATGTTCGGGTAAACAGGTACTGATACAGCACCGATCTGCTGAATGGCCAAATCTGCCAGCATCCATTCGGGGCAGTTCTGACTGATGATGGCAACCTTATCGCGACCTTCCAGTGTACCATCGCCTCTGGTTATGCCCAGCGCCAGTAAGCCGGCGCTCAGCTGGTTTACCTTTTCCTGTACTTCGCGTGTGCTATACTTGCGCCAAGTACCTTTTTCTTTGGCCGCCAGCATGTCGTCCAGCGGGAAGTGCTGTAACTGGTAAGTCAGGCAATCAAATAATCGTTTTGGTTCTTCTGTTGTTGCTGTATTCTTGTTTTCCATCCTATTTACCGGAATTTACCGGCCACAGTATAGTTATGCCACTTACATGCCTCTACGGGTAATACTGGCAGCTGTTGGCTGCGGCAAAAATACAACTTATCCGGCAGTGATTGTGCTACAGCAACTATAACCTGTACAATTTTTTGCGTAGGTTTTCTGAAGTAGGTAGCCCTGAACTATAGGTAGCTTCAGCTTAACTATAGCACGCTGTCATTTCAAGATTTACTTGAAGCAGGAGAGAGGCCGGTGAACGGGTTACAGGCTGAGGCGTATAGGGTAGGAGTACAAAATGTGTGAAGATGAAAAGGAAGATAAAAGCGATAGCAGCCTTTTGCATGGTGTTTATAGTTGCCTGCTCGCCGGTGCGGGTGCTGGATACAGAAGCAGAACAAGGATTTAGCCTGAGCAAGTACAAGACTTTCGACTTTTATGAAGTGGATGCAAGCGGTGATGCGCTGGAACCCAATACGCCGCAACTGGAATACCTGAAACAGGAAATTGTACAGCAGCTGCAGCAGCGCGGGTTACAGCAGAGTACCGCATCGCCTGAGCTGAAGGTAAATCTGGGTATTGTAGTAGCCGATAAGGTACAGACCCGGGAGACGAGTTTTATACCAGATGCACCGCGCTACATAGGGCAACGCCGCTACTCCTGGAAGAGCGAAGAAGTAGTAGTCGACAAATACAAACAAGGCACTCTGTCGTTGCACCTGGTGGATAATGCCAGCAACAAACTGGTGTGGCAAGGAGCTGCAGAAGGGGTGCTGCCAGAAAGGAATACCGAAAAGCTGCAGGAGCGCATTACCGAAGGGGTGCAGAAACTGGTTCAGGAAATACCGCAATGAGCCGGGTCTGTCAGAAGCTATACTGTGGCAGGTGTAGTAGCAGTATAAGAACTATAGACAGCAAACTATAAAAAGCCCCGGGCTACTGAGGAGGCCCGGGGATTTGCATGGTCCCAGATACAAACTATAGTTTTTGAGGGAAGCTTCTATGGCAGTTCGTGAGAATTGCAAGAGCCTATAGTTGTGGCATAGTGAAGAAAGCACGGCACAGAACGGACCTCATTTACCTTTCCTGATAGCGTCTCGTATAGGTAGGCATATGCTGAAATACAACTTTGAACTATGAAAAAAATGAAGCTTACGCTGGTATTGCTGCTGCTGACTACAGCGCCCTTACTGGCACAAAACTATAAAACAGGTATTGGTCTTAGGGGTGGCTACGTTTATGGGCTAACTATAAAGCACTTCGTAAATAACAAAAGTGCCATAGAAGGCATTATCTCGCCACGTTGGGACGGTATTTTGCTTACCGGCCTGTACGAAAAGCATACAACAGCTTTTAAAGTACCACAACTTCAGTTTTACGGAGGAATTGGCGCACACGTGGGTTTCTGGGACTATAGCGATCACGACCACCATCATCATCCCTGGTTCGATAACGATCACCACCATCATGATGATCACCATACTGTACTTGGTGCAGACCTGGTGCTGGGCCTGGAGTACACTTTTCGGGAGATCCCCTTTGCAGTTGGCATAGACTGGAAACCCGGAATGAACCTGGTAGGTCACCAGGGTATCTGGCTGGGGGATGTGGCTTTTAATGCCCGTTTCCTGATTAGCAATCTGTAGGTAAAGCTGCACGCCGGAGCTTGAGGGTTCGAACAGGTGAGCTATAGTTCAGTAACATCATTGCCGTTGCAAGCCAAGCTATAGTTTGCCTTCATCCGGAAAGCATCTGTGGGAATTAAACTATAGCTAGTTTGGCAGCACTATAGTTTATAAAAGAGCCGCTTACGTCCTGCGTATAGGATGTAAGCGGCTCTGGTTTTATGTTCGGAATTATGGAATGCTCCGGAAAGCGGATAGCTGGAGCAGGAAGTATCGGCTCACCAACTATAACCGGGTAGTCTGGCCTGGACGGGAAATATTACACTGCCACAGGTTTTACCATCTGCTCAAGAATTGCCTCTACCTTATCTGTTTCTACTACCAGGTGATCATGCTGGCCCTGTGTCGCATTACGGGCTCTCTTACCCTGCGATTTACAGATAATGTACTTATAATCCAGGTCAAGTTTGGTGGCTATGTCATAGAAAGGCTCAATCACGAAGCCTTCGTTAAAAATCTCGACCAGCTTTGTACCCGGTTGGCAAAAGAGCATACTGATTAGCCCTGCACCAGTCGGGGAGAGAACAAACCTGGCTTTAGAGAACAGGTTAATCTTATCGGTAATGGAGAGCTTACTTGACAGGATCGTATTAAAACCATACTGCTTCAGCACCTGTTGCAGTTCGTCCTCGTTAAGCACGTTTCGTACGCTCGAATCCTTTCTGCTGATAAACAGGAGGGGTCCTTCTGCTTGCACGGGCTCAGGCTCGGGGCTTGCTACCACCGATACAAAGGCTTCGCGCACGTAAGTGAGCAGCCACTGCGGCACCAGCGTGTGGTTACCCCTTGGAGCTGTAGAGGCAATCAGGCGGTCAGCTACCAAGTGGGTATATTCTTCACCTGAAATGATCTTTTCTTTAGGTATGCCCAGCAGTTCCAGCGTCTCTGTCTGGTAACTATAGCGCGTACTCGGCACCAGGAACCAGTCTACCTGATCAAAGAGATTACTTTTCTGCAACAAATGCAGTCTTGGTAATACATCTAAAAACCAGTGCCCGATGTTATTGATGCCTGCGCCACCTGACAGCATTGTAAAAACGGTACCCTGCACCTTAACAGGCTCGGTGAACAAACGTTGCCTGAAAATATTATTCTGCTCCGGGCCAGTTACTTTCCCGTTCAACAGGCTAAGCGATACGTTATCGATCAGCTTGTTATCCCGGGATAGAACTGCAATGCTACTTTCATTGTCTGTGTGCAGCCGCCCTTCAGGTATTTCTACTACTACATAATCTGTTATTACGCTACGCTGCGGCTTCCAGTATTCGGAACAGGCCTGGTAAAGGTCTTCAGATATATCCAGGGTAGTAACATGGTTCGGGTAAATGCTGTGGATGGTAATTCCTTCATAAAATGGCTGACTATCAGCAATAAGCGGAGGAATGGTATAAACGCCGTTTGGTCGGAGGTGCATATGGTGAGGCACGATATGCTTCGCTATTTTCTTAAAACGCTTAGCGGCTTTTTTGAGGATGATATTGTATTTCATAGAGAAGTGTGTCACTGCTATATTCAACATTTCTGTTGAGTAGATTGAACGAAGCTTTAGGCTAAAGGTTAGTATTAATGTATAGGAA
>DATBUF010000320.1:0-8242 GCA_036516435.1 Pontibacter sp. | reverse complement strand
ACGCTCGCGTCCTTGTTCGTCGCGCTTCAGCACGTGCAGGCCGCGCCATACATCGCTCCGCTGGCGTGTTTGCTCAGGGTATTGTATAGTTGCCTTCTTTTTAAAGAAGTGTTTCAGCGTGATCCCAAGCCCCTGTGCAATTGCCGGAAGATAAGCCCTTTCAGCAAAGGTCATCTCGCGCTTCTGCACTTTCTTGCTTCTATTTGATAATGGTTCCATTATATCTTTCTCCGTTATGATCTGCTGTACCAGTAGTATACAAATCAGATTTCGGTATTATAGTTTAAAACAAATGCTCCTTCAGCAGAATAGCGCCGCCTGTCAGTACCACGTTCAGGATTGCAAGCGGAATCAGGATCTGCCATCCCAGTTTCATCAGTTGGTCGTAGCGGAAGCGCGGAAGTGTCCAGCGAACCCACATAAAGAAGAAGATGAACATGAAGATCTTGGCAAACATCACCCCTACTCCGATCAGTGTAACCACATTATTGGCCAGTACCGGATCGCTGATGGCAGCACGCAAATTCTCCATGAACGGGAAGTTGTAAGCGCCAAAGTACAGGGTTGCCATTACTGCCGAGGCTACAAAAATATTAATATACTCCGCAAACAGGTACATACCCAGTTTCATGGAGCCATACTCTGTGTGATATCCGCCAATCAGTTCTGTCTCACTCTCAGGTAAGTCGAAGGGCGTACGGTTGGTCTCGGCAAAAGCACATACCAGGAAGATGATAAAGCCCAGTGGCTGGTACCAGATATTCCAGTTAAAGCCCTGCTGCTGCTCGGCAATCTCTCTCAGCGAAAGCGATCCTGTCATCATGAGCACCGCGATCAGCGAAAGCCCCATTGCCAGTTCGTAGCTGATGTTCTGAGAGGCAGCACGAATAGCGCCCAGCAACGAGAACTTGTTGTTGGAAGCCCAGCCACCAATCATCAGTCCGTAAACCCCCAGAGACACAATACCAAATACATAAAGCACCCCGATATTCACGTTTATAGCCTGCAGCCATATTTCGCGCCCGCCAACTATAAGCATGTCGCCAAACGGAATTACCGCACTCGACATAGTAGCTACCAGCATGGCAATACCCGGACCGATAATGAACAGGGCTTTGTTTGCCTTGGCAGGTATAAACTCTTCTTTAAAGAATAGTTTACCGGCATCGGCAAGCGGCTGCAGCAAGCCAAATGGTCCTGCACGGTTCGGGCCCACGCGGTCTTGTATAAAGGCCGCAATCTTGCGCTCAAAATAGGTCGAGTAGGTAGCAATCAGCAGGGTTATGCCGAAAATTACCAGGATGTAAATTGCTTTATAGATTAGGTCTACGGACTCCATGGTTTAGCCTTGTGGCAGTTTTTTCTTGGTAGAATTAGGTAAGTTAGGCACGATTGGTACGTTCAGCACCGGCAGCTCGTAATGGTTTGCCGAGATTACTGAATTGCGCTCGATGTGCCGCGGCCCCTCTATGGTCCAGTCTTTGGTCTCTTTTTTATCGAAACGGCAGGTGTTACAGATAAACTCCTCTACTTCGCTGTACTGGTCTTTGCGTGCTGTAACACGTAACACCTCCTCACCACGCGTCCAGAGCGTTACTTTTCCGGAGCAGGTAGGGCAGTCGCGGTGCGCATCCAGCGGCTTTGTAAACCAGACACGGTTTTTAAAGCGCCAGGTCTTGTCTGTAAGAGCTCCTACAGGGCACACATCAATTACATTACCGGAGAACTCATTATCAATTACATTCTCGATATAAGTTCCGATCTCCGCAGCATCGCCACGCCCCAGCACGCCATGCACGCGGTTAGGTGTAAGCTGATCGGCAGTATACACGCAACGGTAGCACAGGATGCAACGCGTCATGTGCAGCTGAATGTAAGGGCCTAAGTCTACTTTGTTAAAGGTACGGCGCTCCTCCTCGTAACGGGTTGCACTTACACCATGCTCATAAGAGAGGTCCTGCAGGTTGCACTCGCCTGCCTGGTCGCAAATAGGGCAATCCAGCGGGTGGTTGATCAGCAACATCTCCACAATACCTTTGCGGACATTCAGTACATCCTCGTTAGTTGTATTTTCTACCACCATGCCATCCTGCACCGGCGTAATGCACGAGGCAACCAGTTTAGGCATAGGGCGCGGATCTTTGGCAGAACCCTGTGTTACTTTAACCAGGCACACGCGGCACTTACCGCCACTACCTTTTAATGGAGTATAGTAACACATGGCTGGCGGCACTACACTGCCACCAATTTTTCTGGCGGCCTGAAGAATGGTAGTTCCATCTTCTACCTCTACTTCAATGCCATCGAATGTTATTTTAGCCATTTTAATTATCGTTGTTCGTTATAGTTGCGCTGCTATAGTTGAGCGGTGCAACAAACGATTTAAGCTATACTTTCCTTTTCAGGATATTTTATATCATACTTCTCTTTTTTGTCATCCTGTAAGGATCTTGTTGCGAGTTGCAAAGGCTTAACCTCTTCTCAACCAAGTTTCTTCCAGAATAACAGAAGGGAAGTTATTTTAGGCTTCTATAGTTGCCAGCTGACCTCTGTACACAGCACCTGGCAACGTCGCTTCCTTCGGATGCTTGATATGCCACTCAAACTCATCACGGAAATGACGGATGGCACTGGCAACCGGCCACGCAGCTGCATCACCCAGCGGGCAAATGGTGTTACCCTCAATCTGCTTGGCTACGCTTACCAACAGGTCAATGTCCTGCTGATACCCGTGACCGTGCTCAATGCGGTGCAATACTTTTTCCATCCAGCCTGTACCTTCACGGCATGGGCTGCACTGGCCGCACGACTCATGATGATAGAACCTTGCATAGTTCCACGTGTTACGCACAATGCACTGGTCTTCATCGAAAACTATAAAGGCACCGGAACCCAGCATCGAGCCACTCACAAAACCACCATCCGACAGTGATTCGTAGGTCATCAGTCGGTCTTCGCCGGCAGCAGTTTTCAGTATCAGTTCAGCAGGCAGAATCGGAACAGAAGAACCACCAGGCACTACGGCCTTCAGTTGCTTGCCTTTCCAGATACCACCACAGTACTCGTCAGAATAAATGAATTCTTCAACCGGAACACCCAGCTCAATCTCGTAAACACCTGGCTTGTTGATATTACCGCTGGCAGAGATCAGCTTGGTACCTGTGCTTCTACCAATACCAATCTTCGCATACTCAGCGCCACCGTTATTCACGATCCAAGGCACAGAGGCAATAGACTCCACATTGTTTACCACAGTTGGCGAAGCAAACAAACCTTTCACAGCCGGGAATGGCGGCTTATTGCGCGGGTTACCACGTTTGCCTTCCAATGATTCCAGCAGCGCAGTTTCTTCACCGCAAATGTAAGCACCACCACCCGGGGCCACATGCAGGTCCAGGTCGTAGCCAGAACCCAGTATGTTTTTACCAAGCAAGCCGGCAGCATACGCTTCCGCAATCGCTTTCTCCAGTATGCGGAGCACAAACATCAACTCGCCACGGATGTAGATATAAGATGTATTCGCACCCAGCGCGTAGCTCGACGTGATCATCCCTTCTATCAGCGCGTGCGGGTTCTTTTGCATGAACACACGGTCCTTGAATGTTCCGGGCTCCGACTCATCCGCATTGCAAACCAGGTAGCGCGGAATACCTTCCGGTTTTGCCAGGAAGCTCCACTTCATACCAGTCGGGAAGCCGGCACCACCACGACCACGCAGGCCGGAGGTTTTTACTTCTTCCACCACCTCATCCGGAGACATCGTTTTCAGGGCTTTCTCTACCGAGCGGTAGCCGCCATGCTTCCGATATACTTCCAGCGTCTCGATGCCTGGTACGTTTATATGTTCAGTTAATATTTTAAGTCCCATTGTGTTGCTATTTACAGCTAACCAATTCTAATTCAAGTTTATACTTCTTTTGACAAAGGACCTGGTGACAAAGGACACAAGAGAAGACTTGTAATAAGTCTATTGTCTTTTGTCAAATAGTCTTTTGTCTAATTTGCCTGATGATAAGGCGTTTCTACCTCGGTGTTGCGCATTGTTTCCAGGAACTGATCCAGCTTTTCTTCTGTATCGATGTTCTCATAAAACTTCTCGCGCACCTGCAGCATCGGGCCAGTTCCGCACGACGCAAGGCACTCCACAGGCTTCAGGGTAAACATGCCATCAGCTGTAGTTTCACCTTCTTCAATGCCCAGTTTCTCCTTGATCAGCTCGATCATCTGGTCGGCACCACGCAGGCAGCAAGGGCCTGTACGGCATACTTCCAGCACATGCTTGCCCACCGGCTTCAGGTTGAACATGGTATAGAACGTAGCTACTTCGTATACTTCGATAGGCTGTATGTTCAGGATTTCGGCAATTTTATCCATTACCTGCGGGCTCAGCCAGCCACCAAACTCTGCCTGTGCCACGTGCATGATAGGTAGAATAGCGGATTTCTGGCGTCCTTCAGGGTAATGGCTGATGTAGCGCTGGATCTCGGCCATGCCGGCATCAGAAAACTTTACTTCGTTTATAGTCTCTGCCATTTTATAGTTGTCATTGGCTGTTTCAGGCAACCAATGTTAAATGGTAATTAATTCTAATTTTATGCGTCGAGCTCCCCAGCAATCACGTTCATGCTGCTCAGCGTCAGGATGGCATCAGCCAGCTGGCTGCCTTTTATCATTTCGGTATAAGCCTGGTAGTAGATGAAGCACGGACGACGGAAGTGCAGACGGTACGGTGTGCGGCCACCGTCACTGATCAGGTAGAACCCAAGTTCACCGTTACCACCTTCTACCGCATGGTATACTTCCCCAACCGGCGCATCAATCTCGCCCATCACAATTTTAAAGTGATAGATCAGGGCCTCCATGTTGCGGTAAACTTCCTGCTTTGGCGGCAGGTAATAGTGCGGAGCATCTGCATGGTAAGAGCCTTCCGGCAGGTTTTTGTAAGCCTGCTCAATAATTTTTAAGCTCTGCCATACTTCTTCGTTGCGCACCAGGAAACGGTCGTAAGTATCGCCTTTGGAGCCAACCGGTATTTCAAACTCAAAGTCCTCGTAAGACGAGTACGGGTTCATCACACGCACGTCGTAATCCACACCAGTAGCGCGCAGGTTAGGACCTGTAAAACCATAGCTCAGGGCACGTTCCGCCGAAATGGCACCTACATCGGTTGTTCTGTCGATGAAGATACGGTTACGGGTAAGCATCTTTTCAAACTCTGCCCATACTTTCGGGAAGCGCTTCAGGAACTCACCGATCAGGTGCAGTGCTTTCGGAGAAAGGTCACGCTCCATACCCCCGATACGTCCCATGTTGGTTGTTAAACGGGCACCGCAAACCTCCTCGTAAATATCATAGATGTGCTCACGCTCCTGCATCACGTACAGGAAACCGGTAAAGGCGCCGGAGTCCACTCCCAGGATCGAGTTACAGATCAGGTGGTCGGAGATACGGGCCAGCTCCATCATAATCACGCGGATGTACTGTGCACGCTTCGGAATTTCTATCCCCAACAGCTTCTCTACCGTCATGTGGTACCCCATATTATTTATGGGGGAAGAGCAGTAGTTCATACGGTCGGTAAGCGGCGTGATCTGGTAAAATGGCCGGCGTTCCGCTATCTTTTCGAAAGCACGATGAATGTAGCCGATCGTTGGCACTGCGTCCACAATCTTCTCTCCATCCATCTGCAGAATGTTCTGGAAAATACCATGCGTTGCCGGGTGCGTTGGCCCCAGGTTCAGCGTGGTCAGGTTTTCGTTATGTTCATCCTGTAGTTTCAGATCCAGGTTCTCACGAAACTGCTCTAAACCATCAAGTTCAACTGTCTTCTTTTCAGTAGCCATAATATGCTTCTAACGTATAGCCGCCAACTATAAAGCGGCAGCAGGGTCGGCTTAGCGCCCGAAAAACGTATTTACTTTATCTTCTCTCGTCTGATCTTCCAGCGGATATTGCTTCAGCATCGGGTGGTACTCCATGTCCTCCACATTCAGGATGCGGATCAGGTTCGGGTGACCAGCGAAAACAATACCGTAGAAGTCGTAGGCTTCACGTTCCATCCAGTTGGCAGTAGCATACAGGTCTGTCAGGGTTGGCATTACCGGGTCTGAGATCGGGAAGTACACTTTAATGCGCAAACGGTAGTTATGACGCATGTTGTGCAACTGGTACATCATGCAAAGCTCCCTGTCTTTCTGATCGGGATAATGAATACCGCACATCGTTGTCATAAAATTGATTTGCAGCTCTTTATCGTCACGTAAAAACCTGATCAACTCATGAATAGTAGCACGGTTCGTATGGAATGTCATGATGCCATCCGGGTTTGTTGCTTCCCAGATATTCTCCTCCCCAAACTGTTCGATGATCTTACCGAGTACGTTTTCGTTCGTAAGCTCCATTATGCTTATTTAATATTGTAAGAGGCCAAAAGAGCCTGGTATTCCGGTGAATTACGGCGGCGTAATGATTCGTTTTTAGCTAAGTCCTGCACGCGCATCAGGCCATCCAGTATCTGCTCCGGACGTGGCGGGCAGCCGGGCACATACACGTCTACCGGCACTACGCGGTCAATCCCCTGCAGCACAGAGTAAGTATCAAAAATACCACCCGACGTTGCACAGGCACCTACAGCTACTACCCAGCGTGGCTCCGACATCTGCTCGTACACCTGCTTCACAACCGGCCCCATTTTCTTGGCTATAGTTCCCATCACCAGCAGAATATCGGCCTGGCGTGGCGAGAAGCTCGGGCGCTCCGAACCAAAGCGGGAAATATCATAATTAGCGCCCATGGTAGCCATGAACTCGATACCGCAGCAAGATGTAGCAAAAGGCAGCGGCCAGAGCGAGTTTGCACGTGCCAGACCAATTACCTTCTCAAATGAAGTAGCAAAAAAACCCGCGCCTGAAACACCATCCGGGGCTTCTGCCATCTTTATATCTTTATTAGAATCGCTCATTTCAGAGTTATATTTGTTGTACAAAAAGGCCTTTTTATGCCTCCTGTTCTAACAATAATGTTCTTTTAAAAGTTTAAACTAGTCCCAGTTCAGAATGCCCTTCTTCAGCACATAGAAGAACCCGGACATCAGCAGGCCAAGAAACAGGAGCATCTGCAGGAAACCCTCCACGCCAAAGCTCTTGAAGTTAACCGCCCATGGGTACATAAAGATGATTTCCACGTCAAAAAGCACAAACAGAATAGCTGTCATGAAGTACTTGTAGGAAATTGGAGTACGGGCATCACCAACTGACTCAATACCACTCTCCCAGGCTGCATCTTTAACAGCACTGCTGCGCTTAGGCCCCAGCAGGTGTGTGGCTACCAGTGCGAAAATCACAAACCCGAGGCCGGCTGCAAATTGTATTAAAATCGGCAGGTAGTCTGACGGTAAGTACTGGTTTACAGTAGTTTCCATATCTAAGTAATCCTTTCTTGAAATTTGGTAGCAAAATTAGGTATAAATACCAATAATCAAAAGTATAATTAACCCCCAGATGCCATATAAAGCCTGGTGTGGTTAGCTGTTTAAAAGTAAAAGTTGTATTGTTCCGGCAAAGCCTGAAATAAAGAAGCCATGCCCTTTTCAGAGCATGGCTTCTACTATAGCAAAGGCAGTTTTGCCTTACTTGTTTTCGCCTAGGAACGGGTAACGGTAGTCTACCGGCGGAACAAACGTTTCTTTGATAGAACGGGCCGACACCCAGCGCAGCAGGTTCAGCATAGAACCGGCCTTGTCGTTGGTACCGGATGCACGCGCACCACCAAATGGCTGCTGACCCACTACAGCGCCGGTCGGCTTATCGTTGATGTAGAAGTTACCGGCCGCATCGCTCAGCTTTTTGGTAGCATGCTCTATAGCATAACGGTCCTGGCTGAAAATGGCACCCGTAAGCGCGTATGGCGATGTAGAGTTCACCAGTTCCAGCGTCTCTTCAAAGTTATTCTCGTCGTACACATAGATCGAGATAACCGGCCCGAAGATCTGGCGGCCGAGCCATTGCGCGTAGGCGTTGGCGTCGGCCCACGACACGCAGACCACCGGTTGCGAGGCGACCTGTTCGAAGCCGGGCGACTTCCACGAGATCGGCTTGACGATCCGCAGCAGCGAGATGCGGGTGCGGCACAACGCCGCGTCGCGCCCGGTGGCGGCGACGAAGCGCGCGTAGTCGGCGCGGCTGACCTGACGCGTGGCGGCGGCGACCAGGCCGTTGCGGGCGGACACCAGGCGCATGCCGGG
>DATBUF010000319.1:0-2836 GCA_036516435.1 Pontibacter sp. | reverse complement strand
TCTACGGCGAAGAAGTACTTTTGCTATGAGGAAACAAAATGGTATTTTGGAATAGCCTATGCTGTTTTGGAATACTGCCGCCTTGTAAACCGTATGAAATCCTGCAACAATAAATCGTTTTCAGTGCCTTTGCGCTGGATGAAATAGAAGTTACGGGATACATGCAGCCCCTCGATCTTTACCTCCACCAGTTCACCCGATTTCAGTTCTTTGAGCACGGCAGGTCTGGGCAGGAAAGTCAGGCAGGAGTTATCTACCCGAATGAAGTTTTTGAGTGCCTCTGTACCTCCCAGCCTTATCTTTACCGGAATAGCACTAAGCCTGATGTTTTGCTGTAGCAGGGCCTCCTCCAGGGCAGCGAGGGTGCCGGAGCCATACTCCCGCAGGGCCAGGGGCACTTCGTAGAGCTGCTGTACCTGCAGGTGTTGCGTACGCAGCGGGTTTCGGGCCGAGCATACAGGAATCACCTCATCCGAAATAAAAGGTGTATAACTTACATTGCTTAGCTTGGTGATGCCTTCTATAATGCCCAGGTCAATTTCGCGCTCGAGCAGCGCCTTCAGGATATTCTCAGAGTTCCGGTTCTTGAGCGTTAGTTGCAGGTTGGGGTTGCGGGCCAGGTACGAGGAAAGTACCGGCGGCAGAATGTACAACGAGATGGTAGTGCTGGAACCCAGGATCATGCGGGTTTGCGGAGAAAAGCCGGTGCTGATATGCTTCAGCTCTTCGTGCAGTGCGTGCTGTAACTGGCGGCCCTGCAGCAGCTTCTGGTAGAGCAAAGTACCTGCCGGGGTAAGGCTTACTGTATTGCTGTGGCGCTCGAACAGACCTGTTTTATAGTGCTCTTCCAGGGCTTTTACATGCTTGCTGATAGCAGACTGGCTGATGAACAGGGTTTGGCTGGCCCGTGTGAAGCTGAGCAGGCGAGCCACCTCCATAAATATTTCGTGGCGCTGTGAGAGCATAAGTTGGCTATAGGTAAGAGCCTGAAGTTAGTGAAAAAACACGAATGCAGGTAGCAGGAGCCAGCTGCATTCGTGTTACGCAGCAAGTTGTTGCTTCAGGTGCTGGATCTGGTGCAGGTGGTGGTTAAAATGGTCCTGCAGAAAAGTAAGGGTCTGGGAAATGGTGAGCATTCCCGCGTAAGGGTGCCGGAACAGGCATTTGTCGAGCAGGGCAGGTGGTAGCTCGGTCAGCAGGTCTTCAAGCTTATAGCGTGTCTCGTCCCACTGCTGCTGAATTTGCTCCAGCGAAACTATAGTTGGCACTGTGGCTACTGCCGGAGGCGCTTTAAACTTCATTCCGGAATTAAGAGCGAGTTTGAGTAAAACAGCCCGCACCTTATTTTTCAGCGAAACCGTATGCAGTTCTTCCTGCTGCAGCTTGTGCTGTATGGAGCTGATGGTAACCTGTTCCACCTGTAGCAGGTGCGCCAGTATCTGCCCGATCGACCATTTACCTTCGGCCGACGGGGTGTTTAATTGCGTATTGTCTATACTTTGCAGGTCTTTTAACAGCTTGTTTCGCGACTTTTCAAAGTATAAATACTTAACTTCCAGCTTCGGATTCATAAACAGGACAGGGCTATAAACTACTGAACTCATACGGTGGCAAAGAATGGTAGCGCAGCTAAAGCTACCGATATTTTTTTTAAATGCAACAGGTATGCTTCGTAAACTTTGTGTAACAGGTTGATGTGTAGGTGTATATTGCTGTATTGTGCTTTCTGAATAATTAGGAATGTTCAATATGTTATTTTTAATGTCCGAGAATCTGCAGACCTTTGCAACCCGAAAAGTTGAAACATGAGTAAGAACGACCC
Organism: Pontibacter sp.; assembly: GCA_036516435.1. Lineage (GTDB taxonomy): Bacteria > Bacteroidota > Bacteroidia > Cytophagales > Hymenobacteraceae > Pontibacter. The sequence continues at coordinate 1,014 of DATBUF010000319.1, read as the reverse complement.
GATAGGAACAGCTATACAAGATTACCTGCAAGGCACAAGAAACGGGGAAATAACCGTAGCCTGCAACATTGCCGATGATGATGTTATACCTGTGGACTACCTGTTCAGGCAGGAGGAAGAAATGCCTGAGCTGGAAACGATAGCCTTGCAGGAGTGCCGTGGCCATGTGCTGGACATTGGTGCCGGAGCCGGCTGCCATAGTTTGCTGCTGCAGGAGCGGGGGCTGCCTGTTACAGCCATCGATATTTCTGAAGGTGCTATAGCGGCTATGCAGAAGCGCGGAGTGGAGGATGTGCTGCTGGCTGATGTGCACACGCTGCAAGACAGAAAGTATGATACCTTGCTGATGCTGATGAACGGCATTGGCATAGTGGGCGACCTGTTCGGGCTTTATAAGTTTCTGGTACATGCCAAAACGCTCCTGAACCCGGGCGGGCAAATTCTGCTTGAGTCGTCAGATATATTGTATATGTATGAGCAGGAAGATGGCTCTGTGCTGCTGGACCTGAATGCGGGCTACTACGGCGAAGTGGAGTATAACATGAAGTACAAAACCCACGACAGCGGCACATTTAAATGGCTGTTTATAGACGCCGGCTTGCTGGAGCAATACGCCGAAGAACACGGCTATAGTTTTGAAGTGCTGTATGAAGGTGAAAATGGCAATTACCTGGCGAGGCTGGTGTTGTTGGGGGAGTAAACTATAGTTTATAGTTGAAGGAAGAGCACTTTCAGCTGGTATTCAATCCTGCTCTCGCTCGCGTCCCGCGAGTGTAAGCTATCCACGGCCACTGGCCGCTTTAATTTAATTGCATGCTGCAAGTTTAGCATTAGCGCAACTTGTGGCTGTACATGGAGCCAGTTTGTAACTGGCGTGTATTCTAAAACTATAGTTTCGCCATTTTCAAACTGGCTGCCATACTCCATCTTTCAGCTGTTTCGGACATCCTTGTCCGAAGCTACCCCTGATGCGGGTTTGCTAATCCGCGTTTTCAGGAACACGTGGATTAGCAA
>DATBUF010000318.1:0-6415 GCA_036516435.1 Pontibacter sp. | reverse complement strand
GTGATGCAGCAGATGGCCAGCGATACGGTAAATACCCGCATCAGGCAGCTGTACAACTCGCATGCTTCCAATTACTTTTTATCGGAGCCTGAAGCTATAAACTGGCTACTCTCCCCCTCCTGAAACAATGAACAACCATGACCTTATATAACAACCAGGGAATACAGCAACAACCCTTACTTGTATTCCAGACCGAAGATGCCCGTATAGAACTGGATACCGCACGAAAATACATTCTGGTAGAATGGCTCCGGCACCCGGACAGCGAAGGGTTCAGGAAAAACTTTGCAAAAGCGCTGGAGCTGGCTATTGCACAAGGCTGCCTGTACTGGCTCAGCGACTCCCGAGCCATGCACTACCTCGAACTGGGCGACCAGAACTGGATCATCAGGGAGATTACCCCGATCCTGCAGCACATTCCACTGGTAAAGTTTGCCCGCCTTACCACGCTGCAGAGCCTCTCGATGATGGATGTACCGCGTGTGTACGATAAACTGGAACAGCTACCGGAGTGGCGACAAAAAGCCGCATTAGAGGTTTTTACCAATAAAGCAGATGCTGTAAGCTGGCTGTTCTCCGAAGCTGCTTAACCAGGTCATCTCCTAAACAAGAAACCACCTGAGTTATAGTTCAGGTGGTTTCTTGTTTAGGGCTGCCTGCCATATTACCCGTCTAGGCCGTTACAGCTTCCTGCTCCGCAACTACAGCTGCTTCAGGAGCTAAAAGCCTGTCAGCAAAAGGAGTAAAAATGGCGATCAGGGCGAAGAACAGCAGCAGATACAGGTACCAGGCATAAGGCAACACCTCCACAAAAGACAGGCTGCCACCTGTAAAGCCAAGCATGATCAGCATCTGCGCTCCATAGGGCAGCAATCCCTGCACCACACAGGCAAAAATATCGATCATAGCAGCTGTTTTGCGCTTATCCACACCATACTTTGTGCTGATTTCCCTGGCAACCGGGCCGGTTACAACTATAGATACCGTGTTGTTTGCAATAGCGCTGTTCACGCCACTCACCAGCATGCCTATTCCGAATTGCGACGAGCGGTAGCCCCGGATCAGGGTATTGGCTTTGTCTAACAGGAACTGAATGCCACCTGCCTGCCTTACCATTTCGGCCAGTCCTCCGGTCAGCATCGAGAGCAGGAAGATCTCCGTCATGCTGGTAAAGCCCTCATAAATGCTCTTACTGAACAGCAACAAGCTAAGGCTGCCATCTGCCAGCCCCACGGCACCAGAAGCCAGAATGCCCAGCACCAGCACCACAAACACGTTCACCCCGTAAATAGCCAGGCCGAGCACCAGCAGGTAAGGTACAATTTTCCAGAAACTGATTTCCTGGGCAGTTGTTGCTATCTCCTGGGCAGGCGCCTGCTGAAAACCGGCAAAAAGCAGCAATACTATAGTTAGCAGGGCAGCCGGCCCGGCAATCAGGATATTTACCCGGAACTTATCTTTCATGCTGCACTCCTGCGTTTGCGTGGCAGCTATAGTTGTATCTGAAATAAACGACAGGTTATCGCCGAACATGGCACCACCGAGCAACGAGCCCAGCATAATTGGCATTGGCGACCCGCTTTGTTCTGCCAGCCCTACCACAATAGGCCCCAGCGCCACAATAGCTCCTACCGAGGTGCCTGTAGCCGTGGAAAGGAATGCCGCCAGCAGGAATACGCCCAACCCCAGGTACTGCACCGGAATATAAGCCAGCCCCAGGTTAACCGTAGCATCTACGCCCCCGATGGCCTTGGAAACGACAGCAAATGCGCCAGCCAGTAAATAGATCACACACATGGTCATGATCTGGGAGTCGCCGCAACCCCGGATAAACGCATCTACTTTGGCGTTTGTGCTTCCTTTTAGCAACAGAAAAGCAGCTACTATACCACACATCACCGCTACCGGAGAGGGCAACGCATAAAAATCATTCAATACAATACCGGCACCTAAAAAGGTGAATACGAATATCAGGAAGGGAACCAGCGCAGTTCCACCAGATTTCTTGATCTGATCCATAAAAGTTAAGAAAACGGGAATAGAAAATATACAAAAACAACTTCTGCACCCGCGGGTACAAAAGGCAAACTCAGGAAAAAGAGAGGATTAACAACAACAGCACGAACAGCAAGCCGGCGCAGCAGGTGCTGCCATGTGCAGGGCTTCAGGAAAGAACAGGGCTGTGTAGTGTTGTGGTAAGTTCATGTGTACTGATTTATAGGTCCCAAAACTGGGCAGGTGTTAGCACCATAACAACTAAGTTGCCGGTTGCTAGAGGTTCACTGAGCCTGCTCTCTCCCCTCTTCTTTATAAATTCTGATAAAGATGCTGCAAAGGTAAGGGCAGGGCGGCGAACATTGCAAGCCCTTTTCTAAAAATGTCCCAAAACTACCACCTCCGGTACGCGTACTACCCCCATTATACTTGTAGACTATGCACGACATCCCGAATCTGTATATCGGCACTTCCGGCTGGAGCTACCGCTGGCAGGAAGTACTGTACCCTGCCGACCTGCCTGCTGCCGAACGCCTCTCCTACTATGCCACACAATTCAGCGCCGTGGAAATAAACAGCAGCTTCTACCATTTTACCATGCCCCGCACCGTAGAGAAATGGCTGGCAACCACACCTGCCGCCTTCCGGTTTGCCCCGAAACTGCACCAGGAAATAACGCACAAGCGTAAGTTTGAGGACATAGAGCAACCGCTCGACAAGTTTATGGCCAGCTATAGTTTAATGGGCGAGCGCCTGGGGCCTATACTGGTGCAGATTGCCGGCAGCTTCCGGTTCAGTAAGGGAGTAGCCGAAGATTTTTACCGCACACTACGCCACAAGTACCCGCACCAGGTATTTGCCCTCGAAGCCCGCCACCTCTCCTGGTTTACCGACGAGGCACTGGACCTGATGCGCGACTACGACATCACCACCGTGATAGCCAGCGCCGGCAAACGGTTCCCGGGCACCGAAGCAACCACTACCAACACCGCCTACCTGCGCCTGCACGGCGACGAAAAAATGTATACTTCGGCTTATTCTGACGAGAAGCTGGAGCACTACGCCTACATGGTAAAAGACTGGCTGGAAGACGGCAAGCAGGTCTGGGTTTTCTTTAACAATACCATACTGGGCAATGCCGTGACCGATGCCCGCAAGCTGCACGAGCTGGTCCGGGAACTATAAAACGCCAGCTCCTGATTAAAATTTATACATCTCTTGTTTGCAGACAAATGAGTTTCTGAAAAAATAACATAACTTGAACAGCATTAGCTATCCTTTTTATGTCTGTTAAAACTGAAACCACGATGTCTCAGGAGTTAGAGCAACGTAACGATTCCCGCGCCATCCTGATCATTGGCGCCCTGTTCTTTATCTTCGGGTCGGTTACCTGGCTCAACTCGGTACTCATCCCTTACCTCAAAATTGCCTGCGAGCTCACCACGTTTGAGTCGTACATGGTAACTTTTGCCTTCTACATTTCTTACTTCGTGATGGCCATTCCATCGGCATGGGTGCTGAAGATCACCGGGTTTAAAAAAGGTATGGCTGCCGGGCTTGCCATTATGGCTGCCGGTGCACTAGTGTTTATACCTGCTGCCATGAGCCGTACCTACAGTTACTTTTTGCTGGGCCTGTTTGTGCAGGGCACCGGCCTGGCGCTGCTGCAAACCGCATCTAACCCTTACATTACCATACTCGGCCCCGCCGAAAGTGCTGCCAAGCGCATTAGTGTAATGGGGATCTGCAATAAAGTAGGCGGCATTGTAGCTCCTATTCTGTTAGCTTTCTTCATTTTTTCGGATGCGACAGAGCTGGACGCCTTAGTAGCCCAGTTGGATACTATGACGCTGCAACAGAAAGGCTTAGAGCTGGATGCGATTGCACACCGCGCTATAGCCCCTTATACCTTCATGGCTGTCGCACTGGCATTTCTTGCCGTACTGGTGCTGCTCTCCTCGTTGCCTGAAGTAGATACTGACCAGGAAGATGAAGCTGTAGCAACAGCCAATACCCGGAAAACAAGTGTGCTGCAGTTCCCGCACCTGCTGCTGGGCGTGCTGGCTATTTTCCTGTATGTTGGCGTAGAAGTTATGGCCGGTGATACCATCATCAGTTACGGCATGGAGCAGGGCTTCTCCCTGAAAGATGCTAAGTTCTTCTCTTCGTTCACGCTGGGCGCTATGCTGGTAGGCTACCTGATCGGTATTGTAACTATACCCAAATACCTGAAACAGGATGTGGCCCTGAAGATCTCTGCTGTGCTGGGTGTGCTCTTCACTATAGGCGCGATCCTGACAAATGGCTATCTCTCTGTCTTGTTTGTTGCCCTGTTAGGTCTTGCCAACTCACTCATGTGGCCTGCTATCTGGCCGCTGGCTATTTCGGGGCTGGGTCGCTTTACCAAGATAGGCTCCTCGCTACTGATCATGGGTATTGCAGGCGGTGCCATACTCCCGCTTGTGTACGGCAAAGTAGCAGAACATACCGATACCCAACATGCTTACTGGATCATGGTGCCGTGTTACCTTTACATCTGGTACTACGCCACCAAAGGGCACAAGGCCAGAAGCTAACGCAAGTTCAAAATCCCCACCCAACCTACAGCCGGGTGGGGATTTTTGTTTTCACCATATCACAGGCTACTTCCCATGTACATCAACATTCCGGGCTTACGAAATTCCGGTCCAGCACACTGGCAAAGCCTTTGGGAGGCCGCATACCCGGAGCAATTTTACCGTGTGCAACAAACTAACTGGGAGCAACCCGACTGCGAAGCCTGGACGACCCGGTTAGAAGAAGAACTCCATCAATTTGACCTGCGGGATGTCGTGCTGATCGGCCCTAGTGTTGGCTGTGCCGCTATCGTACACTGGCACCGGAAGTATAACCATCTTATTAAAGGAGCGCTGCTGGTTGCACCGAGTGATGTAGACCGCCCGGACTACCCAGCCTACATTACGGGTTTCAGTCCGATGCCCCTGCACCAGCTGCTTTTCCCCAGCATTGTGGTGGCCAGCACCAACGACCACGTGGTTAGCCCGGAGCGGGCAGCTTATTTTGCTACCTGCTGGGGCAGTGAGTTTGTAACATTAGAGAATGCAGGACACATTGAGCCGAAATCCGGGTATGGCCCCTGGGAGCAAGGGCTGCAGCTTCTCAGCCGGCTGGGAGGCCAGCAACTATAGCAACCAAACTATAGCAGCTGTAGTTGCTCCCCTTTGTAGTGCTTTATCGGCTGAAAGGTGTTGGTTATAGTATAGATGGGTGTTTCCTGGTAGCGGGAAGCGATCACGATCTCGGTTCCGGCTGCATTCAGGTCAAACAGCTGTTTTAGCAGGTCCGGGTTGTTGTTGTCTTTGGACAGGTGCGAGAGCAGCAGGTGGCTCATGTGCTCCGGTTTGTGCTCCGTAAACAGGGTGAGTGCCTGCTCGTTTGATAAGTGCCCGTGCTTGCTGCGGATGCGCTGTTTCAGGTAATAAGGGTAGCGGCCACTGTCCAGCAGGCCATCATCATAGTTTGCTTCCAGAAAGGCCGCATGGCACTGCCTGAAATGCCGGATCACATGCTCGCACGGCTCCCCAATGTCCGTAAACACCCCTACATGTATATCCTCACAGCTCACCATAAAACTATGCGGGTCCGAAGCATCGTGCCACTTCGGAAAGGCGGTAACGGTTAGCTGCCCCACCTGCACCGGCTCATACGCCGTAAAATTCACCGCCGTAAAGGGTTCCTGGCTCAGCCTGCCATGGTACTGGGTATCGGGTGTGATATAAACCGGCAGGTTATACTTGCGGGCCAGCACAGCCACCCCGCGTATATGGTCAGAATGTTCGTGTGAGATAAAGATCGCTTTCACTTTGCGCATAGACAGGCCCAGGCGCATCATGCGTTTTTCGGTTTCACGACATGAGATGCCGGCATCTACCAGCACGGCTTCACGCTCGTTGCCTATGTAGTAGCAATTCCCGTTACTTCCTGAATTTAAAGATGTGATCTGCAAGTGCATAAGGGTGCAAAGAAAAGCGAATTATAGCTGTTAATCAAACAGGCTCTGGTATAAAACCGCTGCCGGAGCCGCATAATTCCGTTAGTAGTTCATTTTATAGTTTGTATCTGGCAGTTAGTGTAGTATGATTTTGTCTTTTGTGTTGTAGTTGATGAATTGCTGTTTAGCTATGGTTTTATAGTTGGCTATAGTTGCAACTTGCCACAAGCCTGTAGTTTCATAGTGATCTTTATTCCTGGGAGCTTTAGTTACCCTTTGTTTTATAGCTGGCTTGGCTCCCTCCTGGGCCGGGAGGCCCCGTCTTCGGGCATCGCGCTGCTGCCTTCTTGCTATCCTCCTGCGTCGGATTGCCTGCGGCACCGCAACAAGTCAAAGGCGCTCAACCCAAAGACTGCAAACATCACTTCT
>DATBUF010000317.1:0-6959 GCA_036516435.1 Pontibacter sp. | reverse complement strand
CAGGCCTTTGATGCGGCGCTTGTGCTCGGCAATAACCGGAATCACTAAGCGGCCGCCGCGTATAGTTGGCTCTACATCGACGGGCGTCCAGCCTTCGTTTTTAGCGTGGCGGATAATGGAGCTTATAGTTTTACGGAGTACTGCCTGTTGTGCAATCAAATCTCGTTTGAGACGCTGCAGTTCGGGTGTGGCATCGTCGCGCACGGCACCGGCATCATCCACCACTTTATCTAAAGCAGCTATCAGCGAGCGCTCTACAGTTACGTCGGCACCCAGGGCTTTCAGGGCTTCAAACTTTCCTTCTTCAGTACCCGAAATAAAGCGCTGCGAATCGCGGATGGTACGCAACGACATCTTGATCTCGAAGAACTGAATTACATCCAGGAAAGTACCTTCTATAGCTGCCCGGTCTAAATAAGCGGTTACATCAAAGTAATGGCTCAGCGGAATCTCGGCATCAGACTCCAGCAGTTCTTTAAATTCGTTGGTTTGTTGTAACAGTCGCTGCACCAGGTCGTGGCGGTTCAGAAACTGCATGCGGTTTACATACTGGCGGCCCAGCGGGCTAAGGCAAAGCTCCGAGAGCATTTCGCGCACCTGTGCAAACCCAATCTTTATTTCAAAGTTTTCCGGATAGATCAATGGGATTTCTCTTAATTTAAGGCAAATTTAACATTTTATAACAAGTATAAACGGCTGTTTCGTTCGATGTAGCTACACTTTCTGACAAAGGATTTTTTGCTTGTTTGACAAAGGACTAATTGACAAAAGACAACCAGCTCTTGCTCTTTCGGACTTGCAAGTCCGGAAATAAACTGAAGGGGATTTCCTAATCCCCGTGAACTGGTAAACGCGGATCAGGAAATCCGCAGCAGCAAATAAGAATGAGAGTCTTTTGTCCTTTGTCATAAAGTCTTTTGTCCTTTGTAAAACTATCAACTTTAAACTCTTAACTTTTAACTATAAACATGGTTCTCGACAAACTCTCCAACGCCGACCGTTACGTTTGCATGCACCCGCTTTTTGCGCAGGCTTTTAAATTTTTGCAGGAAACCGACCTGGCAACTATAGCCACCGGCGTGCTCGAAATTGAAGGCAAAAAACTGTTCGCTATAGTTTCGGAAGCGGCTGGTGTAACCAAAGACAACTATAAACTGGAAGTACACCGCAAGTACATCGACATACAATACGTGATCTCGGGCACCGACCACATGGGCTGGAAAGACCTGGCCCTTTGCGCCGAACCTAACGACCCATACAACGAGGAACGCGAAGCTGCTTTTTTTCCGGATAAAACGGAGAATTGGTTTGACGTACCAGCCGGCTCTTTTACTATTTTTTACCCCGATGATGCGCATGCGGCTATGGTTACCGGTGAGCGCGTGGTAAGAAAAGTGGTGCTGAAAATTGCAGTGGAAGCCTAGTTCATTTAACATGCAGTAACACACGCAACATGAAAAAGCTAAAAATAACCCTGCTCACCCTGTTACCATTTATCTTCCTTTTCAGCTCATGTTCTAAAGATGATGAAGCTGTACCTTCTAACATTCTGACATCTAAGACCTGGAAGCGCGGAATGGTAGATAAGAACCCTTCTTCAAGCCCGTCGGGCTCTGTTTTGTATTACCCTGTGCAAGAGTGCGAGAAGGATGATACCTTCAGGTTCGGCTCTGACAGCAAGCTAACAGTAAACCAGGGCGCCAGTAAGTGCGATAAAAATGAGCCTGCCAGCAAGACAGTTACCTACAGCTACGACGAAAAAGCAAACACGCTAACGATAGACGGCATAAACTATAGCGTAGCTGAGATGTCAAAAAGCCAGATTAAGTATTATATTCCTTTTGCCTCCAGTACAGGGTATGCTAACTACATATTCCTGCTGGAGTAAGCGGCCTTAGTTCATCCTCTATAACTAATACACAAAACCGATAGCCACAACTTTGAACGCCACCCAAACCAATAAAACCAATACCAGCCGCAACCTGGTTATTTTTGCTATAGTTGTACTCGCCAGCGGCTGGGCAGGCTGCCTCCTGAGCAAGCAGCTGAACCTGCCGCAGGAGAACCCGGGTATGCTGCTGTGGCTGGTGGCGCCACTACTGGCTGTGCTGGTACTTCGCACATTTGCCGGAGATAGCTGGCGCGATGCAGGATTGAGGCCGCTGTTTCTGGGAAACGTGAAATGGTACATCTTGTCGTTGCTGGTATACCCGGTGCTTACGCTAACTATAGTTGGTATGGGCAGCATGTTCAGCTGGATCACGCTGCAGGGTTTCAGCGTGTCGGTATTCCTGCAGGCCTTTGCACTGGCGTTGTTGCCGGCTTTCCTGAAGAACATACTCGAAGAGTTTGCCTGGCGCGGTTACCTTACACCTAAACTGGCAACCCTAAACCTATCCGACTATAGTTTATACCTGATAGTCGGGCTGATCTGGGGCCTGTGGCATGTGCCGTATTACCTGTATTTTCTGGATGCCACAGCAATGCGCTCGTTCGCAACTATAAATTCTGGGCTGTTTATTCCGCTGGCTATAGTTGCCATGCTTGCCTGGAGCATTATGTTCGCAGAGTTCCGCTTCCTGACCGGCTCCGTCTGGCCTGCCGTGCTGCTGCACATGATGCTGGATGCTTTTGTGAACTCCCTGATCCTGGACGACTCCTTTAGTATTGCAACTGGCAAGGAGATCTGGGTACATCCGGTTGTTGGTCTCTTCAGCATTATTTCCTACACTATAGTTGGCCTCACTTTAAGGAGCATCAGGCTGAGCAGGAAGACGCCACAACTTGTGCAGTCTGCCGCACCAACGCCCCTAACTACCGCCTAACTTAATGACATGCCGGCACCCATACCAGCGTTCCGGAACCTGTAAATTATGCATTCAGAGCTTAAAGAATTAACTAAACTCTTCCTGAAACTAGGTTTTATAGCCTTTGGCGGACCTGCGGCGCACATTGCCATGATGCAGGATGAGGTGGTGGTAAAACGCCGCTGGATGAGCGAACAGCACTTCCTGGATCTGATCGGGGCCACCAACCTGATACCTGGCCCTAACAGTACCGAGCTGGCCATCCACATTGGTTACGACCGGGCTGGCTGGCGTGGCTTGCTGGTGGCGGGACTTTGCTTTATCCTGCCCGCAGTTTTTATAACCGGCTGCTTCGCCTGGCTCTATAAAACGTATGGGCAGCTGCCGCAACTACAGCCTTACCTGTATGGCATTAAACCTGCCATTATCGCCATTATTCTGGCCGCTATCTTTCCTTTAGCAAAAAAGTCGCTTAAGACTATACCGCTCGCCTGCATAGGTCTTGCTGCGCTGGTGCTGGCTATAGTTGGCGTAAGCGAGATCTATGTCATGTTCGGGGCTGGTCTGGTGGCGATTCTGCTGGCTGCTTTGCGGTCTAAAAATCAGGGCTTGCGACTCAACAGCTTTTCAGTGCTCCCGCTTGTACAGCTCGTGGCGCTCCCACTGCAGGCTGTCAGTACTACACAACTGTTCTTCATTTTTCTGAAGATCGGGGCCATACTTTATGGCAGCGGCTATGTGCTGTTTGCTTTTCTGGATACCGAACTGGTAGCTACCGGCCTGCTCTCGCGCCAGCAACTCATCGATGCCATTGCGGTAGGGCAGTTTACCCCGGGGCCGGTTTTCTCGTCGGTTACGTTTGTTGGCTATCAGCTTCATGGCTGGGCTGGCGCAGCAGTAGCCACCATCGGTATATTCCTGCCTTCGTTTGTATTTGTGGCTCTTCTAAAACCTATCGTAAAATATATGCGCAATTCTTACCTGATGGCTGCTTTTCTGGATGCTGTGAACGTAGCTTCGGTGGCAGTTATAGTGGCCGTTTGCGTAGAGATGGGCAAGTCCACCATCACCGACTGGCGAACTATAGTTATTGCTATCATAAGCATTGCCTTCACTTTTGGCTTCCGGAAAGTGAACAGTGCCCTGGTGGTAGTAGGCGGAGCTTTGCTGGGTTACCTGCTCTCATGGGTGTAGCCTGCCCCCAGTTAGATAGTTGTAGCAGCCCCTACTGAACTATAAGTTACTAAAAGTATAAACTATAGTTTGTACGCTATAGCTAGATTAAAAAAGCGCCCTTCCCGGTTAATCCCGGGAAGGGCGCCTGCAATACCTTGTACTTGCTGCAACTTACTACTCAGCTGAGCTTACTTCAGCGTTACGGTCAATCTTCTTCACCAAACCCTGCAGCACTTTACCCGGGCCACACTCCACAAAATGCGTGGCGCCATCGGCAATCATTTGTTGTACCGATTGTGTCCAGCGTACCGGAGCTGTCAGTTGTTTGATCAGATTTTCCTTTATCTCGGCCGGATCAGTGTGCGGCTTGGCATCTACGTTCTGGTAAACCGGGCAAATGCCTTGGCTGAATGTGGTTTCGTTGATGGCTTTGGCCAGTTCTTCTTCGGCAGGCTTCATCAGCGGCGAGTGGAAGGCACCTCCTACCGGCAATGGCAGTGCACGTTTCGCTCCTGCTTCTTTCATTTTCTCGCAGGCAATTTCGATGCCTTTGTTGGAGCCGGAAATTACCAGTTGCCCCGGGCAGTTATAGTTGGCGGCTACTACTACCTCATCTATAGAGGCGCAGATCTCCTCTACCTTCTCATCTTCCAGGCCCAGAATGGCTGCCATCGTGGAGGGGTTTGCTTCGCAGGCAGCCTGCATGGCTAATGCCCGTTTCGATACCAGTCTCAGGCCATCTTCAAAGCTGAGCACTTTACTGGCCACCAGTGCCGAGAACTCACCCAGCGAGTGACCGGCCACCATGTCTGGTGCAAAGTCTTTAGCAACTGCTGCCTGTGCTACAGAGTGCAGGAAAATAGCTGGCTGCGTTACTTTGGTCTGCTTCAGCTCCTCGTCTGTGCCGTTAAACATAATTTCCGTGATGTTGAACCCCAGGATTTCGTTTGCCTTGTCGAACAACTGTTTTGCTTCTTCATGCTGCTCGTACAGGTCTTTGCCCATACCTACAAACTGAGAACCCTGTCCCGGGAAAACATATGCTTTCATTCTTATTTCGTTATTGGTTATTCGTTGATCGCTTCAAAGGTTAAATGGTTAAAGGTTAAATGGTTGCTCAGACTATAGTTTATACTCCACCTGAACAACAATGTAACAATCAACAATTCAACAATTTAGTCTAAAAACCTGGCTCGTTGCGCTGGCGCAGGAAGCACACAGGCGGCCTGCCGGCCTGCAATTTTGTAGCGGTGCCTGGCTATAAAACTATAGATTTTATCGCGGAAAGATACTGGAATAAACCTGAAATAAGAAAACAGACCTAACGGAAACTTGAGATGATGGGTAATGCGTAATGCGGCTTCAGAAGCAACGTATAGTTTGCCGTTCTCATAAAATAACACGGCATCGGGTAACGGGTCAGGTATCTGAGCGGCAGGTACAACCTGCTCCAGCACACCACTCTGCAGAGCCGCAAAGTACAGGTTTTGCCGTCTGTTATACTTTAAAACGAGCTGAACGCTGGCCTGGCAGAAGCCGCAGGAGCCATCATAAAACACAATGGCTTTCTCCTGCAGCTTTTTCCTGTCAGTTGGCATTAGCGTACAATCTCTACCCAGCCTTTATACTTTTTAGAAGCATTTGCCGGGTCTATCGTAAAGAACTCTACCTGTGCTTCGTAGTAGTACACGCCATCGGTCAGGCGGCTGCCGTTGGAGTCGGTACCCGGCCAGTTGATATCTTTGTCGTTTCCTTCGTATACCTTCACGCCCCAGCGGTTAAATACCGTAAACTTCACCGACTTAATAAAGCGTGCTTTCGGATCTGGGCGGAACACATCGTTTTTACCATCCCCGTTCGGAGTGATAATATTCGGCAGCATAAAGTAGAAGCAATTATCCTTGCACTGCTCGTTACTGAATGCACTCTCAGTCCCGTTTACGTCAGTAGCCGTAACCACATAACATCCGGCAAACGACTCCAGGCCAGTGTGGGTGTAGGTAGTAACATTACCTGGCACCTGCGCCAGTTGGGTATACTCCGCCTGTCCCGGCCCCTTAAAGTAAACCGTATAGTTCTTGATATCTGCAGTACAGTCGCCGGTATTCTTTGGCACCCACGTCAGCACATTCTGGTATGGCGGGTTTGTCGGGCTTGCCAGGAAAGCATCGCAATTCAGCTGATCTATAGTTAGCTCCGGCGGGCACACCAGCTTAGGCAATAGCGCACAAATCTCCTGGCTATTGTTGAGCAGGGGCTCTTTAATGCCTGCCAGCTGGTAAGTACCGCTGGTCTGCACATAGTAACAGTAGGTTTTGCCGCGCTCCAGCGGAGCTGCTTCGGTGCCGGTATCTACAAAGGTGCCCCCTGTTGCTGATGCTGCAACGTTAGCGATCGGAACCGGCTCACCGCCTGTGCTTTCGCGCCTGTAAACCGTATGCTGCAGCACATTGTTGCGCCACGGCACATTATAGGTCCAGTTCAGGGTAAAGCTCCTATTCTCTCCTTCAGATGGCGCCACGGTCAGGAACACACTTGAGGCTGAGGTACTGTCGCGCAGCACAGTTGCGGTGCCGCCTGCAGTAGCCGACTGGTAAAACTCCAGCTTGTACCTATAGGATTTCTCAAGCGTATTCAGCCCCTGATCCAGGTAGGTTGTGTCAATTAACCTGTTAAACTCACGCACAAAAGTATAAGTACCGGCAGGCTGCTGGCCTTCTTTGCGGTACAGGCGGTACCGGAACGGCGGCTTCAGCTTGTCTACATTTTGTGGCTGTGTCCAGGTAACGCGCATAGCCCCGTCTGTAGTGCTGGTGCGGGTTACGCTTACGTTAGTGATGTACGGGATGTCCTGATCTACCATGATACAGATCTCGCGGCTGGCTATACTTTCGCCTCTGCCGGGTGCCGGAAACTGCGCATAAATAATGTAGCAATACTGCACACCAGCTTTCAGGTCTTTCGTGTCTGTAAAGG
>DATBUF010000316.1:0-1854 GCA_036516435.1 Pontibacter sp. | reverse complement strand
GAAAAAGAGCGCATGCGCCTGATCCAGAAAATGCTGACAGCAAAAGCAGGCGGTGCTAAAACGCAGAACCCAACTATAAAGAAGGCGAGCGTAATGCACTGCGAGGATGTTCATCATCACGAAGAAGAGAGCTACCAGGCTTACTAGAATTGTTAAATTGTTAAATGGCTAAATTGCTGAAGGTTAAAAAGGTTGAAACTATAGTTTACAGAATCAACAATTTAACAATGCAGCAGTTAAACAATTAAAATCATGAAAATCCATAAAAGATATATAGCTGCTTTTGCGGCCTTGTTGCTGAGCACTGCTGCCTTTGCGCAGGTGCCGGCTCCGGCTGCCAGGCAAAGTAAGCCGGTGTTGCTTAAGGGGGCTACCCTGCACGTAGGCAATGGCACGGTGGTAGAGAATGCTGCTGTTGGTTTTGATAAAGGTAAGATCACGTATGCTGGTCCGCAGAGCGGTGCCAACAGCCTGAGCGGCTACGAAGTGGTAGACGTAACCGGGCAGCACATTTACCCGGGCCTGATACAGCCAAATGCCAGCCTCGGCCTGAACGAGATCGAAAGCGTACGTGCTACTATAGACTGGCGCGAAGTAGGGGAATTTAACCCGAACGTGCGTTCTATAGTTGCCTACAACACGGATTCTGACATTATCCCGACGGTGCGTGCCAATGGTGTGCTGATGACGCAGCTTACCCCTATTGGCGGAACTATAGCCGGCTCATCGTCGGTGGTGCAGCTGGATGCCTGGAACTGGGAAGATGCCGCTGTTAAAGCGGATGAGGGCATACACCTGAACTGGCCTGCCATGCTGATCCCGACCGGCGACAAAGAGCGTGACGAGCGCCTGAACCGCATGAAGGACCGCCGTGAAGAAACCTTGCGCGACCTGAGCCGCCTGCTGAGCGATGCCGCTGTGTTTAAGGCGGGTAAGTCAGACACCGAAAACCTGAAACTCAGCTCTATGGCTGGCCTGTTTGATGGTTCTCAGAAACTGTACATCCATACCAACTATGGTAAAGAGATCATCGAGTCGGTGAATTTTGCGAAGCAGCATGGCGTAAAGGATATTGTGATAGTGGGTGCAGGCGATGCGCTGGCTGTAGCTGATTTCCTGAAAGCCAACAATATTCCAGTGATCTATTCAGGCGTGCATGCCCTGCCTTCGCGTGCCGAAGAAGACGTATACCAGCCTTACAAAACGCCGTACCTGCTGCACAAAGCCGGTATCCTGTTCGCCCTGGATTATGACCTGAGCATCCATGGCATCCGTAACCTGCCTTTTATAGCCGGTACAGCTGCCGCTTTTGGACTGGATAAGGAGCAGGCGCTGGCTTCTGTTTCGCTGAACGCCGCTAAAATACTAGGGATAGAAAAGCAGGCTGGTTCGGTGGAAGTAGGCAAAGATGCCACTATCGTAGTATCGTCTGGCGACCTGCTGGATATGCGTACCAACAATGTAACCTACGCTTTCATTCAGGGCCGCAAAGTCGACCTGAACGACAAGCAGAAATACCTGTATCAGAAATTTGATAACAAGTACAAGGAGCAGCAGAAGCAGGTGCCAGCCGGTGCTACTACTTCGGCTGGTAAGTAGCCTTTACCTAAGCATTTTTCAGAAACGAGCTGGCATTATGTCAGCTCGTTTTGCTTTATATGGGTATGGTTTAGTGGCTTTGAGCTATAGTTTTATAGTTGGTGTTGCTTGCCATAGGCTATAGTACTATAGTTGACTGTAGTTGCTTGTTTGAACCAAGCCTGTTGTTTCATAGTCTTTTGTATTCCTGGGAGCTTTACATACCTATCGTTTTATAGTTAGCTTGGCTCTCTCGGGCCGAGCGGCCCCGTCTTC
>DATBUF010000315.1:0-2451 GCA_036516435.1 Pontibacter sp. | reverse complement strand
CCTCCCGCCTCACGCACCGACACGTTATAGTTCTTCACGCGCTCCAGCTCTTCGGCCAATTGGTTCAGTTCGTGGTAGTGTGTGGCAAAAAGCGTTTTGGCTTTAAACTTCGGATGATTATGCAAATGCTCCACAATCGCCCAGGCAATGGAAATACCATCATAAGTACTTGTACCACGGCCAATCTCATCCATCAGCACCAAACTTCTATCCGACAGGTTATTCAGGATGCTGGCTGTCTCGGTCATCTCCACCATAAACGTTGACTCGCCTTTTGACAGGTTATCCGAAGCGCCCACACGGGTAAAGATCTTATCGATAATGCCAATGCTAGCGGCCTCGGCGGGAACAAAGGAGCCGATCTGGGCCATCAGAACGATAAGGGCAGTCTGGCGGAGCAGGGCACTTTTACCGGCCATATTCGGGCCTGTAATGATGATCACCTGCTGCTGTTCATTGTCCAGGGAAATATCGTTCGGCACATAGCTCTCGCCTAAAGGTAGTTGCTTTTCGATAACCGGGTGACGGCCTTTTTTGATGTCGAGTACATGGCTGTCGCTTACTTCCGGCTTGGTATAGTTGTTGGCCAACGCTATAGTTGCAAAAGAGCTCAGGCAGTCGATTACACCGATTACCTTTGCATTTTGCTGTACCTGCGCCACATAATCCAGTGCGTGCAGCACCAGCTCGTTAAACAGGCCGAATTCTATACTATAGATGCGGTCTTCTGCATTCAGAATCTTCTCTTCGTAGGTCTTCAGCTCTTCGGTTATGTAGCGCTCAGCATTTACCAGCGTCTGTTTACGAATCCAGGTTGATGGCACTTTGTCTTTGTGCGCATTGCTTACCTCCAGGTAATAGCCAAAGACCTTGTTATAGGCTATTTTAAGCGAGCTGATGCCCGTGTTCTTTACTTCGCGCTGTTGCAACTGTGCCAGGTAATCCTTACCCGAAAAAGCAATCGCACGCAGTTCATCCAGCTCCGCATTGATCCCGTCGTTGATCATGTTACCCTGGTTAGTGAGCATCGGCGGTTCGGGCTTCAGGATGTTTTTGATCTCTTCACGCAGGCCATCGCAGGGCGTAAGCTGAGCAGCCAGTTTTTGTAGGGCTGGGATGTTACTTAGTGCCAGTGCTGTTTGTATCGGAACTATAGCATCCAAAGCTTTGGCTAACTGCACCAGTTCACGTGGATTTACCCGACGCACGGCAACTTTCGAGATCAGGCGCTCCAGGTCATTTATCTGCTTCAGATGCGTAGTTAGCTCGCCTAACAGTTCGCGGTGCTGGGTCAGAGCTTCTACTGTATCTAACCGGCGCTTTATCTGGGCTACATCTTTTAGCGGAAGCACTACCCACTTTTTGAGTAGGCGCGCGCCCATTGGCGTTACTGTCTGGTCCAATACCTGTATCAGCGGCACACCTTCCTGATGCTGCGGGAATACCAGTTCCAGATTTCGCACGGTAAATCTATCCAACCATACATATTTGTCTTCTTCCAGACGCGAAATAGTAGCAATATGGCTGATTTCCTTGTGTTGCGTTTCAGCCAGGTAATGCAGTATGGCTCCGGCAGATATAATGGCCTCTGTCATGCCTTCAATGCCAAAACCTTTCAGCGAGGTGGTACCAAACTGGCGTGTCAGCGACTCGTAGGCAAAATCATTGTTGAACACCCATTCTTCCAGGGCATAGTATCTGAAGTCGGGACCGTAGCGCTCGGTAAAGGTTTCTTTTTCGCGTTTGCAGAACAGCACTTCCGAAGGAGAAAAGCTTTGCAGCAGCTTCCCGATATAGTTGCGGTCGCCCTGCGCGGTAATAAACTCCCCGGTCGATACATCCAGGAAAGAAACGCCTGTTTCAGTCTTGCCAAAATGTACTGCAGCCAAATAATTGTTGCTGCGGCGCTCCAGCACCTGGTCGTTAAATGACACGCCCGGTGTTACCAGTTCGGTTACGCCCCGCTTTACAATACCTTTTACCGATTTCGGGTCTTCCAGCTGGTCGCAGATGGCTACACGTTCGCCGGCACGTACCAGCTTAGGCAGATAGGTATCCAGGGAATGGTGCGGAAAACCGGCCAGCGCTGTTTCAGAGGTAGAACCGGCACCGCGCTTGGTTAAAACTATATCCAATATCTTACTGGCCTTGATGGCATCTTCGCCAAAGGTTTCGTAAAAATCACCTACCCTGAATAGCAGCAACGCCCCCGGATGCTTCGCTTTTATCGCGTTGTATTGCTTCATCAAAGGGGTTACAGTGCCTTCTCCTTTCATACTATAGTTTAATTATGAATTCTGAATTATAAATTAAGAATGGTGTTACCCACCCCTGCTCCCTCCAGAGAGGGGAATTCTGCTCTTTCGGGCTTCTTAGCCCGAAAGCCATCTGCCGGGGATTTCCTAATCCCCTTTTATAGTTTACCCGCTTCACCACCGCTACTCCGGATTT
>DATBUF010000314.1:0-2054 GCA_036516435.1 Pontibacter sp. | reverse complement strand
AACATAACAGCTGTAAACACCATCAACTTTATAGATGCACAGCTGCAGGAAATAAGTGACTCTCTGTTTTTTGTGGAGAATCGCCTGGAGAAATTCAAACAGGGTAATCCGGGGATAACCATCAGCGAAGAAGGCTCTCAGAAAAGTGAGCAGATACAGGAGCTGGAAAAAGAGCGGGCAGCGCTCATGATAAATGCCAAGTACTTTGACTACATCCGCCAGTATGTGGCAGCAGGTAACGTAACAGAGCGAGTGGTAACTCCCTCGTCGTTTGGTGTAAACGACCCGGTGCTTGATAGGTTGATCTCCCAGCTTGTAGAAGTGCAGCTGGAGCTCTCGGCTTTAGGAGAGCAGAAGGGGCAGAACCCGATCGTAGCCACCCAGATACAGGCAGCCAGAACCCGTGCTGATGAATTGCTGCGTAGTATAACCGAGAACGTGCGTAACCTGCAGCGGGCGAACCAGATCGCGCAGAACGACATTAACAACCGCATTTCGCGCATGATGGGCAGCCTGCAACGCCTGCCCGCTGCCGAGCGCCAGTTCATAAATCTGAACCGGATGTACGAGCTTAGCGAAGGGCTTTATGTTTTCCTGATGCAGAAGCGTGCTGAAGCCGGTATTTCAACGGCTGCAGCCACGTCCGATGCGAAGATGGTGAACGAGGCAGCTATCAAGGGTACCATCTCCCCTAAACCAAGCCAGAACTACCTGATTGCTTTGTTTATTGGCCTGATGCTGCCTACAGCTTTTATTTTCCTGAAAGAGGTATTGAATAACAAGGTTTCCTCGGTAGATGATATTCAGAAGCATACCCTGTTGCCGGTACTTGGCTTAGTAGGGCATAATAAAAAAGGAAATGCCAGCCTGATAGACCAAAGCCCTAAATCTGCACTGGCCGAGGCGTTCAGAACTGTGCGTTCCAACCTGCGCTTCATGACAAACGCCGAAAGTGCCGGAGGTAAAATATTTGTTATTACTTCCTCCATCAGCGGGGAAGGGAAGACGTTTTCAGCTAAAAACCTGGCCTATATTTTTGCTATTTCAGGAGAGCGCACGCTACTGGTAAACGCCGACATGCGAAAGCCGAACAACAATACTGACTTTGGGGTGAACAGCAGGGTAGGGCTAAGTAATTACCTGGCAGGCTATGTGCGTTTGGAGGAGGTTATTCATCAGACTATCCAGGAAGGGCTTTACATTCTGCCTTCGGGGGACATACCACCAAACCCATCGGAACTGCTGCTGAACAAGCGTATGGAAGAGCTGGTGCTGAACCTGAAGCAATCTTTTGATTACATTATTATTGATACGCCGCCTGTCGGTATTCTGTCTGATGGCCTGGAACTGATGCAGCTGTCTGATGCCAACATCTTCATGGTGCGCCAGGATTATACGCTAAAGTCGTTCCTGGGTAACATACAGCAGCAATACGAAGCCGGTAAGATCCGCAATACGGCCATCCTGTTTAATGACGTGGACTATAAAAAACTGAACTATGGTTATGGTTACGGATACGGGTACGGCTACGGCTACTATTCCGATGACCTGGAGCAACAGCCCTGGTACAAGCGCTTTAAATTCTAGTTTATAGTTGTTCTTCTTCTGCTGTTTCGGGTAGCTATGTCCAAAGCTTCTCTGCGGGCACTGTTATAGCTTTAAAGTTGCCCCATATCTGCTGTTTCGGACATTTGTGTCCGAAACCTCTCTGCTGCGGACTTCCTAGTCCGCGTAAACTATAAGCCGCATGAACTATAACCGGGGACAAGAATGTCCGAAAGAGCAAATACAAGTATAAAGCGGGGGACGCCACGAACTAACTCATATGCGCCAGATGCGAGCGAGGGCATTTTAATTTTAAGATCTTCCAGAATGAAACGACCCTGCCTAAGAGTAGAGAAGGAATTCCTACTTGTCTGAATCAGGATTTTCAGGATTAGAGGATGAGCAGGATTAGGCCTTTGGCATAGTTGGAGAAGTTGGCAAGATACTCACGGGTCTGAAAGACATTGTGAGGTCTGTGGTTATAGTTGCTGCTATCGTTTATAGTTACA
>DATBUF010000313.1:0-9445 GCA_036516435.1 Pontibacter sp. | reverse complement strand
GAGCCTGATCAAAGATACTTCGCTGGGCATTACTGATTTTAAGGTGATGGATGACCGGGGCGAAGAGATTGAATTACGCACCGCTTTAGCAGAGGAAAGCATAGTGCAGGACAAAGAAGATTAAGCTATAAAGCAAGAGAGCCGCTCCGTATTTTACAGAGCGGCTCTTCTGCTTTTACACGTAAGCTATAGTTAGAACTTTACGCCAAAGTCCAGCGATACGCCATTGTTCTTGAGCGAGATATTTTTATCACCCAGGAGCTTGCTATAGTATTTGTTGTCTATGTTAGAAAGGCCGCGGTGGTACGTAAGCCCAGCAAACAGCTTGGTACTCTCGCCAAACTGAAACTCGGTGCCTGCACCCAGCAGCACATCCGCCTCAAAAATATTAAAGCGCTTGGCTGTTTTATTGCTGTCAATTACTTTCTTATCGTTTACTTTAGCAGCCACTTTGGTATTAAGTGAGCCACCCACCTGAAAGTATAAAATAGTTTGCGGGGCAACCTCGTTGGTAAAGAGTTTAAGTGTAACAGGCAACTCCAGGTACTGTATAGCAATATCGTCTTTGCCCTGTGAGTTGGTAGTAGTGCCGTCATTGTTCTCGCGTGTATAGTTATAGCTGATCTTGGCACCTTTGCTGCGGTATATCAAACCAGTGCTGAGGGCATAGTTCTGGGCAAAGAAATAATCGGCTATTACCCCAACGCCAAGGCGCAGGTTGTTGCTTTCTTTCTCAAAGTTATACTTGTCTTCGGCAACAAAGCGGTTGCCCGAAATAGTTGGCGATACCATTAACCCTATCTCTACCTGAGCAGCTGCTCCATATCCGAAGCACAGAAACAGGAGTAATAACGTGAGTTTTTTCATTTGCATAAGTGTTTGTGATAATCGTGTTACCTTAGTACGTAGGATCCTTCTATTTTTGTACAAAAATAAACAGTTATGTCATATAGATTAGTATATATAGCTCTTGTTCTTTTTTTAGCTGGCTGCAACAGCAAGAATAGCTGCGATATTCCGAAAGAAATAGCCCGCATACCTGTTGATGTGAAGATCGAGCGGCTGGAGGAAGGCTTCTTTAAAGCAGACAGCAAGGAAGCTATCAGAGAATTTATGAAGGAGCACCCGCTCTTTACGCACAAGTTTTTGCAAGCCGACCAGTACCCGCACGATTCTATACTGGTAAACTCGCTATATGGCCTGGCTACGAACCCCTCTCTCGACTCGCTGGCCCAGCAGGCGATACAGAAGTTTGGCGACATGCAGCAGGAGGAAGAGGAGCTGGAAGTAGCCTTTAAAAGTATAAAGCACTACTACCCGGACTTCGTGGTGCCTGAAGTGAAAACGTTTGTGTCGGGGTTAGGGCAGGATCTGCTGGTGTCGGACAGCCTGATCGTGCTGGGGATAGACTTCTTTATAGGCAAGGATGCCCTGTACCGGCCGGATACGTACGAGTATATTCTGAAGCGCTACGAACGGCCGTATATGGTGCCGGCTGCTATGCTGCTGCTTTCAAACAAGTATAATAAAGTAAACATCCTGGACCGTACAGTGCTCTCAGAGATGATTAATGCCGGTAAAGCGTATTACTTTGTACAAACTATAATGCCCTGCACGCCGGAACATGAAATTATTGGCTACACAGCCCAGCAGGTGGCAGACATATACCACAACGAAGGACGGATCTGGGCGCACTTTATTGAAAAGAGCCTGTTGTATGAGAAAAATCCTTTCCTGATACAGAAATACATAGGGGAGCGGCCTAACACCCCTGAAATTGATGGCAGCGCTCCTGGGCGACTGGGTACCTGGGTTGGCTGGCAGATTGTAAAAAAGTACATGGAGCGTAATCCGGAAGTAACCCTGCAGCAACTAATGGCCGAAACAGACTATAAAAAGATCTTTAACGAATCGAAGTATAAACCGGAAAAACGCTGATATCCCCCAGGCACCTCCCTCTGATGCACATTACGATACTTCACCAGCACCACGCCAACCCTGATTGCCCGGCTACGTGCAGGCACTATACTTTTATGGAGCAACTGGCAAAGTGGCATAGCATAACGCTGGTGGCTACAAATGCCTGGCACAGCCTGCGGATGAAGCGCAAGTATAGGTGGGTACCAGAGGGTGTTGAACTGCGCGAATGTAAGGTAGCCTACACCAACAAAATGGGTGTTCTGCCGCGCCTAATCTCCTTTGTAGCCTTTGCAGTTTGTGCATTTGTAAAGCTGATGCGCCTGAAGAAGCCGGATGTGCTGTGGGCCGTATCAGTACCCCTCTCTGTGCCTTTTGTTGTAGCGCTGGTGGCGCGCCTTCGCCGGGTGCCATGGGTGTTTGAGGTGCAGGACTTGTGGCCCAGCTTCCCGATTGAGATGGGTGCAGTAAAATATGGGTGGCTGCAGCGCCTGCTCTATAGTATGGAGCTTTCTCTGTACCGGCAGGCCTCGCATATCATTACCCTTTCACCGGATATGACCGCCTACGTGGTGGCAAAGGGGATTGATCCTGCCAAGGTGACCACCATACTGAATGGCACCGATGTGGATAAAGCCGACGCTGTGACAACGGCTGAAGTGGAGCAGTTCCGGGAGAGGCATGCGTTGCACGGGAAACAAGTGGTGCTTTATGCCGGTACTTACGGCCGGGCCAACGATATGCCCACAATCATGCAGTGTATTGAGCTGCTGGCACAACGTCCCTCCATCACTTTTATTCTTGCCGGAACCGGCTATTACGAACCGCAGCTACAGGAACTGGCCCGGCGTGCACCTAATCTTATTCTGCTAGAGCCACAACCCCGTGATCAGGTTTTCATGCTGTTTAAACTGGCCGATGTATCGTTGGTTACGTTCAACGACTTGCCGGTACTAAAATCTAATTCACCTGCTAAGTTCTACGATAGTCTGGCCTGTGGCACCCCGGTTATAGTTACCAACCCCGGCTGGACGAAAGACTTTGTAGAAAACTATAGTTGTGGCTGGTACACACCAGCTGAGCAGCCCGAACTGCTGGCTCAAACTATAGCACAGGTGCTGGACGATCAGGACAAGCTGAAGCAGGCAGGAGAAAATGGGGCAACTATAGCAAAGCAGCTTTTCGACAGGCAGGAGCTGGTGCAGCGTGTGGAAACTATACTGCAGCGGGTAACAAACGGCTGAAGCTATTTCCCCAGCATCTCCCGGAAAGACTCTTTCCCGATTGGCAACTGTTTCAGGTTATTGATGAGGAGCAGCGCCCTGTCGATGCGGAGCTGTGTGTTTTTTACACCGGCTACATAATACATAATATAGCGCTGCTTACCCGGCGGCAGCAACTCAAAGCGGCGTTTACCTTCATCATCCTGCGCCAGTAGTTCTGTTAATTCTTCGGGCATCTCCATGCCAAACTCACTGTGGTCTGGCTCCAGACTTACCTGTACTTCAGAACCTGGCTGTAAACCTAACTTCTTCAGCCGGGCATTGTTGATGCTGATGTAGCCAGCCCCGCCTCCCAAAGCTACTAAACCTGCCTGGAAATTCAGTTTATGATTTAAAGTGCAGAGCAGGCGCACCTTAAATTTACCGCCTAACCGCTCCACTATAGCAGGAGGTACTTCGATGTAATGCCCCGGCAGGTGCGGCAGTTTGCTGATGTGTGTACTATAGGAGATAGCAGGTATGGTTTGCATCAGGGTAAGTTAAAGGTGTTACAGATGTGGTATCACATTTCCGTGAGGTACAGCCTCACGGTTCCGGTCGGCCCAATATGCCCAGATAATGAGCAGCCACTGCATTTGTCCGCCCCAGGCCACAGCTTCCATGCTCGGCGGTACCGGCCCGAAAAGATTCATGAAATATACTATTACCAGGAACAGTACCAGTGCCCAGAAACTATAGTTGCCCGTTTTGTTTCTGGCTCTGGTGTGGCGCAGGTATAACCATAAACCAACTATAAACAGGAGCATTTCCAAAACTATAGTTCCTGTAGTTGATGTCCAGAGGCCCAGACCCAGCATAGGCGAATCGCCCGGATAAAGCGGCAGGTCTGGTACGTGAACTATAAGATCGATGAACCAATGGCTGACAACCAGTAAACCAAGCACAACTGCTGAGCGAGTGTCTTTTCTAATGAGCCAGTACACCAGCCCAAACAATAAACCCCAGCCCAGCACCAGCAGCAAACTATGGGAAATAGGGTAGTGGGTAAACTTCAGCGGTACCAGCACGCCCGGCTCGGGCGCAATTTGCGCATGCTCCAGGTTCAGCAACAGCAGCGTAGGCCACAGCAGGTCCAGGAACTGCGCAGCCAGGAATAAGGTACCCAACGATGGCTTCGGCGCTATGGCTTTGCCTGCCAGACCAACAGCAAAATGACCTATGAACATGGGAGTGGGGTTTGGTTTAACTAATAAACGATCAGTACCCGTTCGGTTTATCTATCACAAGCTACAAATAAGTCGGATAGATCAAACGAATATAGTGGAATTACTATCAGTGAACAGCTGTAAAATGCCTGCCGCTACTATAGTTGCTGCATTCCTGCTGCGATTAGCCAATGCTGCTGTACCACCAAAGCACACTACAAGATAACACAACTATAGATTACCAGAATAATATATAGTAATAGCTATGTATACAAATATAAATTATATAACTTAATCTCAAATTTATATTTGTTCTACAAACAGCTTATCTGATTATCTATGAAAACATTCAACTTTGCTATTGCCTCCAGATTTATGCTCTTTGCTATAGTTCTGGTAGGTTTATTGGTTATGCCAGGAGCGGTAGCAGCTCAGACACAAAAGGGCGAGGTGAGGGGTTCTCTTACTGATGCCGAGACAAAAGAAGCGCTGCCTTACGCTACAGTGGCAGTTTACACAGCCCGCGATACAGCCATGGTTACGTTCAGAATGAGCGATGACAAGGGGAATTTCAAGGTTCCTGGCTTGCCCCTGAACCAGGAACTCCGGGCCGTAATCAGCATGGTTGGCTTTAAAGTATACCGCAAGGAGTTTACGCTTACAGCTGAACAACCAGCTACTGACATCGGCCGGATAGCCCTGGAGCAATCATCCAGTATGTTGGGTGAGGTGGTTGTAGTGGCCGAAATACCGCCGGTGCTCGTCAAAAACGATACGCTCGAATTTAATGCCTCCTCTTTTAAAACACTGCCTACCTCGTTGGTTGAAGACCTCCTGAAAAAGCTGCCCGGTGTGGCTGTAGATGCGGCAGGCAACATTACGGTAAACGGCAAAACCGTGCATAAAATACTGGTAGATGGAAAAGAGTTCTTTGGCAGCGACCCTAAAATAGCCAGCCGCAACCTGCCCGCAGATGTAATTGAAAAGGTGCAGGTCATGAACGACCCTGAAGTACTGCGCCGCGACCCGGATTTGCCTGCCGGCCAGGTTCCGCAGGTAATTAACCTGACTTTTAAGAAAGGAATTAAGAAAGGCATGTTCGGGAAATTGTATGGTGGGGCCGGAACCAACAGCAGGTACGAGGGCGGCGGTATCCTGAACGCCTTCCGGGATACTATGCAGATCAGTGTGCTGGGCTACTCCAACAACCTGAACAGGCCGGGCTTCGGCATGAGTGACATGCGGAAGATCGGTGGTTTTGATCGTAGCGGCATGAGCAGCATGATGGTGCGGAGTGACGGAGGCTATGCGATTAACGGTATCTCCTTTGGAGGTACAGGAGAGGGCATTCAGCAATCATCGGGAGGCGGTGCAAACTTTAACACGGTTACCAAGAAAGGTATAAAATTAAACCTGCAGTACTTTTATGGCGGCATTCAGGATGACCTGAATCAGCTCCTGAATACAAGGCAGTCTTTTGAAAGGGACACCCTGAACACACTTCAGAGAAAGGATAAAGGCGGCAACAGCCACAAACACCAGCTTGGCGGTAAACTGGACTGGAAGCTGAATTCGCTCACAGACCTGAGCATTACGCCGGGGGTATCTTTTACCAGGAGCATCTCGAACCAGAACGAGTTTACGAATACGTACAGAGGTACCGCCGAACCTGTAAATACGAGCGATAACAACATAAGGCAGCAGGATGACGCAACAAGCTTTTCAGGCAGTTACTCTTTAAACAGGCGCTTCGCCAAGGCAGGCAGAATTTTTAACGTGAACGGCTCTTATGACTATACTATGGTGCTTCAGGACAGGTACAGCATAGCCCTGAACCGCTTTTTTGAGCCTCAACCTGAGACATCAGAACAGGACCAGCTCAGAAACGATAACAGGTATAGCCTGGGTGTAAAAAACGCGGTTTCTTTTACAGAGCCGATCATAAAGGACCTGAGTGCTGTTTTCAGGCTGAACTCCGAGTATTTTAACGATGAGAACACCGTAAGTGCATTTTCACGTGACCCTGAAAGCGGCGACTATGACTCGCCAGTAGACAACTTATCGACACAGTTCGACCGCAGGGGCTGGAGAAACTATGTTACTACCGGCCTGAAGTGGAAAGTAGGCAAGCTAACCGTGCAGCCTTCGGCCCGGTTTACAGCCCTGGCTATAGAAAGTGATTTCCGGGAGAGAGCACCGATCGGGCAGGACTACTTTTATGTGTTCCCTTCCTTAAGCGTTCAGTGGAAAGAGCTGCACCTGAACTATAACGTAAACCTGAAGGAGCCTGATGCCGTCGATCTGCAACCTGTAGTAGACAACACCAATCCGCTGTTGATCCGGTATGGTAACCCGGGACTGAAGCCAACTGTCTCGCATACTATAAACCTGAACTACTTTAAGTTTAACATGCAGAAAGCCCTAAACTATAACTTCTATGTTTTTGGCTACATAGGTAACAACGATATAACCAGGCAACGAACTATAGAAGCGAATGGTGTGCAGGTTTCCCGCCCTGTAAACACAGACGGCAACTGGAACATGAGCAGCTCTGCCAGAGTTTCCAAGGACTTTAAGTACACCTCAGGCAGGCAGTTTACGCTGGGAGCATCGCTTTGGGGTGGCTACTTTAAAACGCTTGTGCTGCTAAACGACACTGAAAGCTATAGCCGCAGATGGAACCTTAGCCCCTCCGTAAATGCAGGGTTTAACCTGAACGATAAAATTGAATTTAACCAGACGTTGCGGTTCAACCTGCAGAGTAGCCGTTACGAGGAGGGGGTATTCAGGAACCAGAACTTTTTCACGAGAACATCAGAGACAGGTATAGTACTGCGCGTGCCTAAAAAGATAGTGTGGGAGGCTAACTACGAGAACTGGTATAGTTCAGAGACAGCACCGGGACTGCAAAATAACTTCGGCAGGCTGAATGCAGCTGTTACTTTCCTGTTCCTGAAAAATGACCGGGCACAATTAAAGCTGGCAGTTTACGACCTGCTCGACCAGAATATAAGCGCCTCCCGCACCATCAGGGAGAACATCGTAGAGGATAGCCGGGCAGTAACGCTAAACCGGTATGGCTTGCTTACATTTACCTATAACATCCGCAATTTTGGTGGTAAAGTAGGAAGCACCAGTAACAATTCGCTCTTCAGGTTCTAAAAGATACGCTCCCCAACTGTAAACTATAAAGCCCGCCGTAACTATAGTTACAGCAGGCTCTTATAGTTTATTAGCTCAGCTAATTATATTCCACCCAGCTTATTCTCCGGGTCGTCGGGTATGTTGGGGAAGTTTTTCTGGAAGAAGGCGCAAAAGTGGGTGAGCGGGCATACCTCGCATTTAGGTCGGCGGGCGATGCAGATGTAGCGGCCATGCAGGATAAGCCAATGGTGCGCTTTGGCAATCAGCTCATCGGGCAGGTTACTCACCAGCTCACGTTCTACTTCCAGCGGGGTTTTCGCTTTTTTATCAACCAGTCCTAAGCGTTTACTAACCCGGAACACATGCGTATCAACGGCCATAGCTGGCTGGTTCCAGATAACGGAAACGATGACGTTAGCAGTTTTGCGGCCTACGCCCGGTAGTTTTACCAGTTCTTCCACGGTGCTCGGCACTTCGGAGTTAAACTGTTCTACCAGCATGCGACCCAAACCTGCCAGGTGCTTCGCCTTGTTGTTCGGGTACGATATACTCTTAATGTATTCAAATATCTCTTCCGGCGCGGCAGCGGCCAGGTGCTCCGGTGTAGGGTAAGCCTCGAAGAGGGCAGGTGTCACCATATTTACGCGCTTATCTGTGCATTGCGCGCTCAGCACAACAGCCAGTATAAGCTCGTACGGGTTACTATAAGCCAGTTCGGTTTCAGGCTCCGGAAAGTTATTCGTAAAATAATCAATCAGGAGCTTGTAGCGTTCTTTCTTGCGCATAAAAAAAGTCTGCAGTCAGTTAAGACTGCAAACTTAAGCTTTTTGAGTAATTGAGGATGTTATTTATGGCACGATCGCCCGGACTTTTGGTGGCGCCATTTAACAGGTGTTGGATCAGCAGGAGATCGGAACAGTCGTCCGCCAGCTCGTTATCGTGCATTAACGCTACCTCCAGCTGCTCGCGGGCATCATCTGCCAGCTCATTGTATACATACTGGATCAGCTCATTCTGAGTAGATGTTTTTATCATAAGCAATATTACCGTTTAGCATCTTCTTCCTGAGATTGATCAGCGCATAGCGCATACGTCCCAGGGCTGTGTTGATGCTCACACCGGTAGCGTCTGCTATCTCCTGAAAGCTCATGTCGGCGTAATGGCGCATCATAAGCACTTCGCGCTGCGATTGCGGCAGCGTCTGGATTAGCTCGCGCAGGCGGGCAACGGTATCTTCTTTTATCTGCAGCGACTCGGCAGAGTCGGCGGCAAACGCCAGGGTATTGAACACATTGCTGCCATCTTCCAGCGTGATCATCGGGCTTCGCTTCTCCTTCCTGAAAAAGTCGATTGCCAGGTTATGGGCAATACGGCAGATCCAGGACGAAAACTTGCCTTCTTCGTTATACCGCCCGCTCTTCATGGTATGGATGGCTTTAATAAAAGCATCCTGCATCAGATCTTCGGCAGTATACGTATCTTTAACAATCAAAATGATTGTTGTAAATACTTTGTTTTTGTGTCTGTTTACTAACTGTTCGAACGCATTTTCATTACCTGCGATGTAGAGCGAGACTAAAGCAGAGTCGCTCAGCTGGGTAGTTGTATTCATCGTAAAGCTACATTAGTTTAACGTAGAGCTTTATATCATATTGTGCGTTTTAGGGGTTTTGAACAGTTTTATTTAAGAATGGTAAATCAAATATATGTAATGCATTTTGTTTGTGCAACAGAAACAGTGCTGGCAGCAATAAAAAAAGTGCTGTGTATTGTAAGAACTGCTTCGGTGCAAACGTTGGGGCACCACCTATAGTAGGGTTTATACGATGGTAAAATATAAAAGAGTATACTTTAAGTTTAATTTATTTTTCCACATATAGTAACTGCCTGTATATTAATATACTATATTTTAAATTAAAGATAAAATGGAGTTCTGGCGAAGCCTGTACTGCAACT
>DATBUF010000312.1:0-8772 GCA_036516435.1 Pontibacter sp. | reverse complement strand
CACGCTGCTCGATATGGTGGTGTATACCTCGCACAAAGGTGGCCTGACACGCATCTCTGAGTATAAGTGTGCCCAACCGTTTGTATCTATCCCGTTCGATATCCGCAAGAGCAGCATGGTACTGTTTTTATCAGAAATGGTATCCAGAACGGTGAAGGAAGAGGAAGAGAATCAGTCGCTTTTTCAGTTTCTGTACCAGGCTATAGCTGCGTTTGATGAACTGGAGCAAGGCTTTGAGAACTTTCATTTGGTGTTTTTGCTGCAACTGAGCCACCATTTGGGATTTGGGCCTACATCGGGGCAGGAGATTGTGGAGCAGGTGGCGTTTTCGGCTAATGCGCAATCGGCTTCGGCGGCACCTACCGTGCTGGCCCTGCAAGCCTATGAAGCATATTTTGACGAGCTACTGCACGACCCGGCCCGCACCACCATTCCTAATGGCCGCGTGAGGCGTGAGTTGCTCTCGGTACTGGTGCGCTACTACCAGCTGCACGTAGACCGCCTGGGCGAGATAAAATCCCTGTCTGTACTCTCGGAAGTATTGGCAGAGTAGGAGCGGCAACAAAAAAGGCGATACTGTAGGGTATCGCCTTTCTGCTATAGTTGAGTTAAGCTAGTGCTTCTTCTTCACCTCAATATCAAATACCAGTACTGCATTAGGAGGTATACCACCCCTGCTAGGGTAAGGGCCATATGCCAGGTGTGACGGGATAAACAGGAGGCCCTCACCACCTTCTCGCATCTTCTGCAATCCTTCTACCCAGCCCTCAATAACGCCGGCTTCTGTTAGCGTACCTGGCTTAACTCTGAAGTTATACAGCTTCCCTCTGTTATAAGAAGAGTCAAAAATGTAGTTGTCGGTATACTTGCCAACATAGTGTACTGATATGCTATCGTTAAATGCGATTGGCGCACCTTCGCCCTTTATCACCTCCAGGTAGTATAATCCGGAATTCGAACGGACTACAGCTGTTGTGTCTACGTTGTTGTCGCGGAAGTACTTGCGTATCGTTTCTTCATCCTTCAGCTTTTGTGCTTCTGCATCAAAGTAAAACTGGTCATTTTCTTTGGCGCATGAGGCGAGCGACACGATCGTTATAGTTAAAAGCAGGCACTGAAGCAGGCCGGTGCTTTTAAAGAACCTGTTTTTTAAGGTGTGCAGGGTAGTCATAGCTTAACGGTATTAAATATTATGATGAATTACTTTACGTCTACCAGCTCTACATCAAAGCGGAGTATGGAGTTAGCAGGCATGTCCGGACCACGGTCCTGGGCACCATAAGCTAACGGCGACGGGATCAGTAAAATTGCTTCGCTGCCTTTTTTCAGTTGTGCAATGCCTTCGTCCCAGCCTCTGATTACCTGGCCCTGGCCTAACACAAATTCGAACGGTTTGCCACCAGCCATTGGGTTTGTGCGGGAGCCATCAAATACTTTCCCATTCAGGAACGAGCCTTTGTAGTGCACAGCAACGGTATTACCAGCTTTCGCCTGCGGGCCTTTACCCTCTTTGGTAACTACGTAATAAATGCCGGATTCCGTTTTCTGCACATTCTGCAGGTTATTTTCTTTGATATAAGCCTGGATCTTGCTGTCGTCTACTTTGATCTGCTGCTCCGCTTCAACACGGGCTTTCTCCATTTGCTCTTCCATCATTTTCGCATAATCCGCTTCAGCCTCTGTTTTAGACTGTACTTTCTCCATGTTGATGAAGAAGGTCAACTGCGAGCCCGGCTTGATGAAAGGAGGCAGCGGCTGACCAAAAGTTTTAGCGAAAAGCGTATCAGCATTGATTTTGAAAACACCGCTATCGCCCGGCGACATCATAGAAAGCGCATTCTCCAGACCTCCCTTCATAGATGGCTCCATAAGCGGAAGGATGATCGGCATTTTAGGGCCCTGTGTGCGGGTATCAGCAAAAGTAGAGTCTTCTGCGTTTTTGATAGCCCAATGGAACGTAACCACCTGCCCGATTTTAGCGCCGGTGCTGTCAGCAGGGTTTACCTCGCCTTTGTTCTTATATTCTCCTTTGTCGTTCTTTTCAAAGATTTTATAAGTCAGGCCATCAGCTGTGGTATAAAACTCGTCGTTGTTTTTGTTGCACGCTTGTACCATCAGAGCACCAGCTACTACCGGCAACAGGAATTTGATTTTTGATAACATCGATTTGGTTTAGATTTGTTTTTATTAGTTGCTTTGAGCCGCTGCTTCCAGTTTTTCCTTGTACAGGGGCAGCAGGCTTTCAAATTTCGTTACAGTTGCCTCCAGCGTGTCCATCGACATGCCTCCGGCTGCATTTTTGTGTCCGCCACCGTTAAAGTGGGCGCGGGCAAACTCGTTGGCCGAGAAGTCTCCTACCGACCGGAACGACATTTTCACAGCCTGGGTACGATCTATAATAAGTGCTGCAAACACTATGCCCTCAATAGAGAGCGCGTAGTTCACGAGCCCTTCCGTATCGCCGGTCTTAGAGTCGTAGGCTTTCAGTTCTTCCGCCGTAATAGCAAAATAGGCCGTATGGTATTCCCGCAGTACCACCAGTTTTTCCTTCAGCGCATAGCCCAAAAAGCGCAGGCGCAGTTCCGAGGAGCTGTCATAAATAAGACGGTGGATGTTGGAAGTCTTAACGCCCACGTTCAGCAGGTCGGCAATGATCAGGTGCACGTTGGGCGAGGTGCTCGGGTGGCGGAAAGAGCCGGTGTCGGTCATGATGCCGGCATACAGGCACTCGCCTATGTGCGTGTCGATCAGGTCGCCATCGCCCAGGGCTTTTATCAGGTCATACACGATTTCGGCTGTGGCAGCGGCGTCGGTGTTGGAGAACTGGATATCGGCAAAATCTTCGGGCTGCAGGTGGTGGTCTACCAGTACTTTGGTGCCTTTGGCATTGCGTATGTACTCGCCCATCTCGTTTATGCGGGAGAGGCTCGAGAAATCAAGGCAAAAGATAACCTGTGCTTCAGCAATAATGCGCTGCACCAGCCCATCGTTTTTCCCTGAGTAGATGATGACGTCATCGTTGCCATGCATCCAGTTCAGGAAGCCCGGGTAATCGGAAGGCGTAACCACTGTAACGCGGTGCCCCTTCTTTTTAAGGTAACCTGCCAACCCCAAAGACGAACCCAGCGCATCTGCATCCGGTTTATGGTGTGTGGTGATCATCACCTCTTTAGGTTCCTTCAGAAGCGCAGCCAGCGCGTAAACATCGTACATAGGTAAGGTATAATTCCTCTGATTAGTAGGGAAATAAGTTGCGAATTTCTGAAGAAATAACTTCTAAAACAATAATTTACCGCCGCTGCATTGCAAAGCCCGCAAACATACAAAGCACCATCCGGGCAAAGTATAGCTGTAAAGTTTAGCATTATTTCGCATAAATGCACTAATTTTGCCCCCTGCAATTCAGATTCAAACTCTAATTACGATATAACATGGCAGGAAACATTACATTTACCATGATTAAGCCAGATGCAGTGGCAGATAATCATATTGGCGGCATCACTAAAATGATTGAAGAAGGCGGCTTCCGCATTGTAGCAATGAAAAAGACAAGACTGTCTGAGGAGCGTGCCGGTAAATTTTACGAAGTACACAAGGAGCGTCCATTCTACGGCGATCTTGTAAAATACATGTCAAAGGGGCCGATTGTGGCTATGATCCTGGAGAAAGACAACGCAGTTGAAGATTTCCGTAAGCTGATCGGTGCTACTAACCCGGCGCAGGCTGAAGAAGGCACTATTCGGAAAGTATATGCCAAGTCTATCGAGGCAAACGCAGTACACGGCTCTGACTCAGACGAGAACGCCCAGATCGAAGGCGATTTCTTCTTCTCTGCTGACGAGCGCTTCTAAGCATTATAAAAGTACTTACTGATTTTAAAAGTCCTGCCGGAGCAATGTTTCTGGCAGGACTTTTTGCTTTTATAGTTAAATTCGCAAGGTGCCTGCCAGCAAACCTGATTGGTTGGAGGAAACTATAGTTTGAGAGCAAATTACCCCAAGCATATGAGCATAAAACTTTACAGTATTGTTCTTATAGTACTGCTGGCCTTTGCCGGTTGCAGGCCAACAGACCCGGCGGAGCCAGATTTCTCCGGCATTCAGCACCTGACCTACACGGTGCAGCAAACGGCTGCCCCGGCAGCCGGACCAGCACATGCTATAGTTTACCCTAATCCTTTTGTAAACCACTTATCTGTGTCGCTTAATAGCGAGGCTGTAATTTATGTGTCTGATGAAAAAGGAAAGTATACCAAAAAGATAGAAGTGGATGCAGCAGGCGGCTCCCAGGTAACTATAGATTTCAGGAACATGCCACAAGGGATTTACCTATGCGAGGTGCACCAAGCCGGACAGGCAAAGCTTTTCAGGTTAATACATGCAAAATAATATGAGAAAGACACTCCTGCTGCTTTTGTTGCTGACAGGCTTTGCAGCAGAGGCACAAAACCTGAGCTTTGGTGTTACGGGCCGGCTCGGAGCCTTTACAACCATAACAACCGGCAATGGCAATGGCAAAACAGAATACGGCATTGGGCAGCAGGCCGCGCTTGGGGTCTGGACAAAGCTCTCAGTAGCATCCAAGAGCCATGTGCAGCTCTCGCTGTTGCAACTTGCCGAGCGGCAGGGTGCCGGAGAAATTACGTTCATGGATCCTGGCAGAAGCCCTCTGGTAGATGCAAAGGTTACAGACAGAAATCTTGCGGTAGTGCTTCAGGCTTTATACCTGTATAGTTTTAATGACAGGTGGAGTGCGGGTGTTGGGGCAGGTGCCAGATACGAATACCTGTCCAGTGCAAAAGTAAAGGCTGAGGCAGATAACCGGTACTATACTATCTCATTTAAGGAGACATTTGATAACCGCTACAGGCGCCCCCTGACGCTGCATTTGCCTGTAGAACTGCAATATAAAATAACGGAGCAGCTCGCTTTTGCCGGTCAGTTGCAGGTGCAGCTCAGTAACAGGCTTGGTTCTTCCGAAACCAGCTTTAAAGAACACGACCTTGGGCTTGTACTTGGCGTGAACTATAAACTATAGCAGATCTCTCAATTATCTTCCTTGTACTACATGAAATTTCTTTTCATACTTCTTCTGACATTCATAAACCTCCTACATGCCAAAGCTCAGGTACCTGATACCATTACACTCAGGCCTGCTGCTGTTTACTACAATCAGAAGTGGGAGGTAACTAAAAAGGAAAAAGCTTTCTATACGCGGGTTGCGTACTTCCCCGATTCTCTTCACAGGATCAGTAATCTTGGCTCCCATGCTTTTGATAAGCAGGTGACAGACTACTATAGTAATGGTGCTGTACTTTCCAGAGGCTTCTATGACAAAGGGCGCCGCCTGGGGCAGTGGGTATTTTATTATGATAATGGTCAGAAAGAGGGGCAGGGATGGTTTGATGGCAAATATAAAACAGGCAAATGGGAATACTGGAGGCAGAACGGACAGCCGCTTTACATATTTGAGTCTGTGCCAGGAGAGAATAAGGCCAAGCTACAGACATACTGGAACAATAAGGGGGAGCAGGTTATCACGAATGGCAATGGCACTTTCAGTGAGATGTTATTAAATGAGGACGGGCAGATGCTGTTGGTAGGGAGTTACAAAAATGGATTGAAGGACGGTACCTGGACCTATAGTCATCAAAACGGGGAAGCTGTACTTCAACAGAAGTTTGTGAAAGGAGACAGAGTA
Source organism: Pontibacter sp. (assembly GCA_036516435.1). Lineage (GTDB taxonomy): Bacteria > Bacteroidota > Bacteroidia > Cytophagales > Hymenobacteraceae > Pontibacter. The sequence goes on along the minus strand of DATBUF010000312.1, from coordinate 3,072 downwards.
GAAACAATCAGGTTTGATAAAGGCAAAAGAGTAAACCGGGGAATTAGTTTAAGCCCGCCGATCGAGATTGAGCCGGATTTTGCATACTTAAACCGGGTGGAAGCGTGGTTTCGTGATCCTGCTGCTTTTAAAAGCGGGTATCCGTTGGTTGCGCATGTGCTGGGCTTTACAGTTACTGAGCGCACGCTTACCCATAGCCGGGGAGTAGAGACGGTGTACTTTGGGATTTCAGACAAGAAAAACCCCACGGCTGATACAGTAACGTACGGGAGACCTTTCACTGCCGAAGAAATGCCGACCTACCCTAAAGGCAGTGAGAAAATGGAAGCATTCCTGAGGAAGCATTTGTGGGGAGTACGTGATCACTCCCCTTCCGGCCTGGTTGTCGTTAGCTTTGACATTGACTCAGAGGGCAATCATTCAAACTATAAGCTTGTAAAAGGATTGCACCCTAAGGTAGATGAAGAAGTAATGCGCGTAATCAAGCTTATGCCCCGCTGGATTCCAGGCAAAGCCCAGAAAGAGGGAGCACCATTCAATTACGTACTGCCAGTTAAGTTCTAAAACAAACTATAAGGCCAGCCTCTGTGAGGCTGGCCTTATAGTTTGTGATGCTTAAAGTTCCTACTCCCGCGGAATATTCAATCGCTGGCCTGGGCGGATCAGATCCGGATTATCCCCGATCTTATCTTTGTTCGCATTGTAGATCTTGGTCCAGGCGTTGGCGTTGCCGTATAGTTTCTTGGCAATCTTAGAAAGCGAATCGCCGCTGGCTACGGTGTAGATGTCGTTGTGCGCGCCCGGGTCGGTAGTTTTACTTTTATCGGTACCGGTGTAAAAGCCTTGCTCCGGTTGGCCGGGTTGGCGCGAGGTAACATCAGTGCCTTTGCTTATCGGCTGTGTGCCGGGTGGCGTTTGCACATTTTTTTTGCCTTGTATATTGCTCTGTGGTTTAGCGGGCTCTTCCTTTCCCTTCTTTAAAAAATCAAACAATCCCATAGTTTTAAAATTTATAGTATTTACGTCGAATTTAGTGGGCAGCCCTATTACAGACTGCTTCATTAAATACGCCCGCATTTAGGGTTAGTTGTGTATCATCCTGATTTGTAGCCTGTAAATTGAGCTAACATAACTATAGTTGTGAGCGTAAGGTATGCACAGGCTCTGCTAAACAACAGGGTCGTTTTTGCAAAACATATTGACACATAAAACTATGAAAATGAACAGATCAGGCAGGCACAACCTGCTGCGTGTATGGCAAACATTTGTAACGCTGCTGCTGGTAATAGTGCTGGTGAGTTGTGGCGGCAAGGATAGCGCCGGCTCCGAAAGCATGCTGTCAGGCACAAGCAGCAAAACATGGAAGTCCAAAAAAGAGCTGAATGCCGAGGGTGATAAAGAAAAACTCACAGATGCCGAAAAACAGCAGAATATACAGTTCTACGCCGACGGTCGTTTTGCAATGGGCGGTGCCAGCACCTTACAAACCGGCACATGGAGCTATGACCAGTCGGCTAAAAAGCTGACGTTACAGTTTGAGGACCAGAACGTATCTGAAAACTTTGATGTACTGAAGATGAGCGATGATGAACTGCGCCTGAAAGCAGCAGATGGCTCTGAAATGGTAATGGAAGCTGAAAAGTAAGCGACTCGCGAACTATAGAACAGAAAAGCCGGTGTGACAGCCGGCTTTTGTTTTACCTGGAGATCAGGCTCTTTAAAGAAAACAAGCCAAGCACCGGACCTACAACTAATAGCCCAAAGGCAAGTGGCAGCGGAATGTAGTGCATAAGCCACCCGGTAAGCTGAATACTGCCTATAGTTAACGCAAAACCAATGCTGGTAACAATAGTAAGTGCGGTGCCTACTAAAGCAGGTGGCGCCGTGCGGGCCGACAGCGCAGAAAACTGCGGCGAGTCTCCTGCTGCCACCGTACCCCAAAGCAACAGTAACGGAAGTACAACTATAGCTGTGTGTGTCTGAAGTATAAAAACAGCTGCCAGGCAGCATAACCCTGAAAGCAACAGCTGCACAAAAGCCACGCGTGCACTCCCAAACCGTTGCGACAAGTACCCTCCGCCAATGCACCCAACAGCTCCCGCCCCAATAATACAGAAACTATAGAATGAGAGTTGGGCCGCAGAAGGCCGCGGTAAACTATAAGCAAGTATAGCCGGCACAAAAGCCCAGAGCGTATAGAGTTCCCACATATGCCCGAAATAGCCAAAAGCCGCCGCCCTGAACTCTTTCACCTGAAACACCTGCCACAGATTACGCATATCAAAAACGGCACCCTTGCGCAGGTAGGGGCCGTCAGGAACGAGTATGAACAGCAGCAAGCCGCCCAAACAAGCCAGTAAGCTTACACTGAGCAGCATTGTTTGCCAAGGAAGGCCGGTGCCCAGTGCCCGGAGCAGGTGCGGAAATGCCGTACCTAGCACTAACGCGCCCACCAGGTAACCGATTGCCTTACCCAGGTTGCCACTGTACCAGCTCGCCGCTATCTTCATGCCAACCGGGTATACCCCTGCCAGTAAAAAACCAGTAGCCACGCGAAGCAGGAGTATAGTTGCCAGGTTGCCCGGCAGCACTACAATCAGGGCATTGGCAGCTGCGGCTGTTATGGCGCAGAGCATAAAAAGCAGACGCGGAGAAATCCTGTCGGCTAACGAAAGCACGGCAAAGCACAAGGTACCCAGTATAAACCCCAGCTGCACAGCCGAAGTAATCAGGCCCAGCGCACCCTGTTGCAGGTTAAGCTCCAGTCGCAGCTCCGGCAGCACGGCATTACCCGCAAACCACAACGACGTACCCGCAAACTGGGTAAACACAAGGACAGGCAGGATGCGGCGTGGTGGCATAAGTTATAGTTAGAGGCCAGAACTATAGCGTCAGGAGAAAAGCGAGTGTCAGGAGAGTCCGGCGGAGCCATTCATCTCCACACCTTCAAATCTTCACACTGATATCTTACCCGTAGATCGTTTCGGCAAACTTCTCAAGGGCTTTACGGGTTTCGTAGGGGCGCTCGAACATCGCCATGTGCCCGGTTTGCCCCAGGAAGTACACCATGCT
>DATBUF010000311.1:0-5721 GCA_036516435.1 Pontibacter sp. | reverse complement strand
TCGCGCAACGGGCCATCTCCTATAATCCTCAGCTTAAACGGAAACTGCTTGTTGGCCTTCAGCAGGGTTTCAATCCCTTTCTCAGGAGAAAGCCTGCCTACAAACAGAAAATAATCTTCCCGCTCTGCGGCTCCTTCCCCCAGGTCTGTTGTGAAGTTAGGTTTTACAGTCAGCTGTTTTGGGCTCAGGTTTAAAGAAGAATTAAGGAACATATCAGCTGCCCCTTGAGTGAGGGTGATATAGCGATCTACTTTGGTGCGCCAGGTACCCAGCAGTTTGTGTATCCCTGTGGTGAGCACCACGGAAGCCGTCTGGAAATAGGAGTTGCGATAGGCTTTATCCAGTATAGCCTTTACAGGAAAGACCTTAGTAGCATTCTCTAAGTGTAGCTGGCCGTTGTAGTGCATGTAAGCACTCGGGCAAAGCAATCTATAGTTGTGCAGGGTCATCACAACAGGCACTCCCTGTCTCTGCGCTACATAAAAAACGGCCGGCGATACCAGCGGAAAAAAGTTGTGTACGTGCAGAATATCCGGTTTAAAAGCCTGCAACTTTGCTTCTACCAGGCGTGCACTTTGGCTGTTGTAAACCACACCCACAGCAGCGCCCAGTTTTTCTGAAGTCGTATTGATGGCATTATTAGTAAGGGTAAGCTGCTCCACCTCATGGCCGTGGCGCTCCAGCAGAGCTTTTTCAGCAAAAAAAACGGTGTCTTCACCGGCAGATTGTTTGTAGTGGTTGTGTATCAGTAGAATTTTCATCCAGGTATAAGGGTAAATCAGGTCAGGCGTTTAAGTGCTTCTTTCAAGTCGTCGGGGGTGCCGATATCTAGGCAGTTGCCTTCGTGAAACCATACGGATTGTACAGGCATACCGTTCTCGATAGCAGCTTGAATAACTGCGCCCATGGGTAGCTCTTTTTTTTCTCCGGATATAAACTGAGGTAACAGTTGCTGCAAATACTGGTGCATGAACGCTGTAAAAGCAGGAGACCACACAGCTATACACCAGGCTTGTTCCAGCTCCGAGTCTTCAGGTTTGGGAAGTATCTTTTTTACATTTCCTGCAGCATCTGTTTCCACCATATCCCACTTGTGGGGGCAGGTTACCGGGAACAGGCCAAGCACCACTTCAGCGGCTGTTTGCTGCTGCCTTTCCAGCAACCTTACAAATACATCATTCGGCTCTACCAGAATATCCGGGAAACCGAAGATCACGGTCTTATCCTGCACAAAAGCATGAGCCTGATCAACAGAAAAAGGAGTACCATAAGGCTGGTTCATCATCAGGTAGGCAGCATCAACACCATACCTGCTGCCATCTCCGTAATAGGCAGGAATGTCCCACTTTCCATCCCGGAGAATAAAGTATACCTGCGCTGCTCCTGTTTGCTGCATTAGCCCCAAGAGATACTCTGAGGCAGCTTTCGGCACAGACTGTCCGAGTTCATTTAATTTAAAGCCAACAGGGTACAGCTCTTTACTAAATGGCATATGCCCTAGCCTGGAACCCAGCCCTGCCGCCGGAATAATACCTGCTATCTTCATGCTATAGTTAAAAAGGACAGGCAACAAAGCGCTACCTGTCCTTTATAGTTTATAGTTCCTCAAATAAATTATGTCATCAGCAGCGACATTAAAAGAGCAGCATGCTCTTTCAGGCCCCAGCGCACTGACTCTACTTTTGAGTCTACTTTTGTTTTGTAGATGGTAGTATCCGGTATAAAAGTTACAAACTTGCACCCCCATTCACTTACGTAGGCCAACTGCTCCATAATCTCCTCTTTCAGGTTCCAGGGGAAAACAATGATGTAGTCTGGTTTATAGCTTCTGATATGGCTTTCATCCAGCACAGGTATGTGGCTGCCCGGCATAAATTTGTCTTGCTTGGACGGAGCAGCATCTACTACAAACCGGATCAGGTCAGTACCCTTTATGCCGGCATAGTTTAGTATTGTATTGCCCTTAGCCGCAGCACCGTAGCCTATTACCTTCTTGCCCAGACGCTTCTGCCCGTACAAAAAGTTAAGCATGTTATCTTTTATACGGTCTACCTTCTTCTCAAAGTTCTGGTAGCAGGCCAGTGTATTCAGTCCAAACGCTTCCTCTTCTTTCAATAGTGCTTCCACATTCGGCGAAATTTCCTTTTCCTTATCGCGTTTGTGTTTGGCGAAAATGCGGAGCGAGCCACCGTGTGTCGGATGTTTCTCCACATCAAACAGCTCCAGTGCATGCGCCTCAAATATTCTCTTCACTGTGGTAAAAGACAGGTAAGAAAAATGTTCGTGGTAAATGGTATCGAACTGGCAATCTTCTATCAGGCGCAGCAGGTGCGGAAACTCCATCGTAATAACGCCGCTTTTCCGCAACGCTACTTTCAGACCTTCTACAAAATCATCGATATCCGGCACATGCGCGAGCACGTTATTCCCGATAATGAGATCCGGCTTTTGCTTTCGTTTCTTGAGCCAGTGGGCGGTTTCTGACCCGAAGTACTCTGTTATAGTTGGGATGCCCTTCTCTATGGCCACGGCGGCCGTATTCTCGGTAGGCTCTATGCCCAGTACCGGAATACCTTTTTTATGAAAGTGCTGCAACAAATAGCCATCATTCGAGGCAATCTCCATCACAAAGGAGTTCTCGTTATAGTTAAAGCGCTGCACCATGGCCTCGGTGTAGCGACGGGCATGCTCAACCCAACTTTTGGAGTAAGATGAAAAGTAAACGTATTCCCCATTAAAGATCTCCTTTGCTTTTTTATATTCATCAACCTGTACCAAAAAACAGTTGTCGCACACGTAAGTAGTGAGTGGGAAGTACACTTCAGGCTCATTCAGCTGCGCTGCAGTCAGGAATGAATTTGAAGGAGGGCAATTGATTAGATCCACGAACTTATGCCGGAGCTCGTTTTCACAGAATCTGCATTTCATGAGGGCTGCGTTTATGGGTTCAACATTTATTTATTTCAAGGCTCAGTAACAGTAGCCTCTGCTTCCTGCAGGTTGAGCAATACCTTTTCGCGGCTTGCATCGTCTGTAGCAGCAAAATAGGCGGCCTGTTGTTTCAGTAACTTATCTACCAGTCTTCCTTCCGGCAGAATCACATCGTCGTAAGTAAGTACCTGGTCTTTCGGTATATCGCGCTTCAGCACGCATCCTTCAGCCACGCCAATCGGCAGCAGGTTTTCGGCCAGGGTTGTGTCGGCATTTTCGCACAAACCATACGTCATGTAATGACCGATGCCATCTACTACCTGCCCGGCTTTCAGGTCAATTTTAGCAGCAGCTACCACCGATACACATGGAGCACCCATTGGCGTAAGCGCAGCATCATGAAATAATACGGCACGCGCAACAGTGTTTGGCACCTCAAAATGGCACAGGTGGTAAGGGGTGTAGAAGCAATAAAGCGGACCTTCGCCCAGTTTATACAGGTTCAGGTAATGCTGCTGTGTCGGATCGTCGTGTGTACCAAGTACAAATACGCCCGGACCAGGCTCAGCTGCTACTACATAATCTACTATACCAGGGCCATTTACCAGATCCTCTATCGGGTACAGGTTTACGGCTTCTTTTATAGGCGTTCCAGGTGCTACGGTTGGACCGTGCATGCCACGCTTAGCTACCCGCATACCTGTTCCGTTGGCAACTATAGCCTGCTCAAACGAGATCTTGCTGCCATCGGCAAACGAGGTAACCATTTCAGGTTTCTGGCCCCATTTCTCAGCAAATCCTTTCTGTGTAGTTGGGTTACGGTATGGGTCATGCAAGCCCTTGATGTTACCGCATAGCACCGGCTTCACACCCAGGCCTTTTACAAAGCGGAACAGGTTCATGATCACGCCGGGTTGGTCGCCGTCTGCGTTTGTGAAAACCACACCGGCTCTGTCGGCATATACTTTCAGGATCGGCCCCACTGTACCATCCACTTCAGCATTCATCATGATGATGTGCTTCTTGTTTTCGATGGCGCGCATGGCTACGTTTGTTCCGAATTCAACAGCACCTGTTACTTCTATAACAGCATCAATGCCTTCTGCACGGCACAACAACATGGCATCATCTGTAATGCTGTACTTGCCCTGGCGGATGTTTTCCTCAAGTGCCTCTATAGTTGCTACTTCTTCCACGGCCTCTACACTGGCTTCGTTGTAAGCTCTTCTGGCCTGGTTAATGTCGCGGTTCGAGATAGCTACCAGTTCCATTCCCTGTACATATTTGCAGATCTGGAGGGCAATGCCGCGGCCCATAAAGCCGGCACCTACCATGGCTACTCTGATTGGGTTATTTTCTGCATGGCGCTTGGCAAGCGCACTGTCTATAATTATCATGCTATTACTTTTTGTTAAGGGTTTTAAGGCAGAAAGCCGCCGGCATTACACCAGCAGCTTTCCTTCTGTTTTTACTTGTTCTTCCACAAAATCTGGGTGTGCCTGGTCTTTCTCAGAGATGACCACAGGCTCAATAGGCCATTGGATGTTAAAGGCAGGATCGTTCCAGCGAAGGCCACGTTCGGCTCCCGGCGTATAGAACTCCGTTACCTGGTAGGTTACATCTGTGTTATCTTCCAGGGTAATAAAGCCATGCGCAAAACCTTCCGGCACAAACAGCATTCTATAGTTGTCGGCAGTAAGCTCCACACCTATCCACTGCTTGTAGGTTTCAGAATCCGGACGCATGTCGATGATCACGTCGTAGATCGCTCCGCGTGTGCAGCGCACCAGCTTGGTTTCTTCGTTCGGAGCCAGCTGCATGTGCATACCGCGCAACGTACCTTTCTTTTTGTTATAAGATACGTTCGCCTGGCGGATGTCGTTAGTCAGGCCGAACTCTTCAAATTCTTTCTGGCAAAACGAACGGCCAAAAAAGCCACGCTCATCTTCGATCCGCTTTACATCAATTATATAAGCGCCTTTCAGCTTTGTTTCAGTAAATATCATACTTGGAAGGTATTATGCAGTTTCTAATTCAGCTTCTTTTGCTACAGGCTTAGTGTTACGCTGCCACTGCAGCTGTTCGTTAATGGCATTCGTTTCCTGCAGGCTGGTCAGCACTTTCAGGCGCATCAGCAGTGAGTTTCGGAAGTCGCCATCTTTGAATTCCATTTGTGTCAGCCCATCTCGGAGCTCTTCTATTGCCTGCTTCAGCGATACCTGCGGCTGGTGGTTGGGCGCCAGTGCCTTAAACAGGTCGAAGTTTACACGGTACGAGCGCTTGTCAGGAGCAGCCTCCAGGTTTACACTTACATCCGTGCCCGGTATAACTTCTGCTACAGCTTGCGCGAGCTCTTTTACCTGGTAGTTCCACTCGTTGCTACCAGCATTTACTGCCAGAAACTCGCCACCGTTGTCCGGAGTTCTGGTAATGGCCCACTCAATAGCGCGCGCCATGTCTTTTACGTGGATCAAGGGTCTCCACGGGCTACCGTCACTCAGGATCGTGATCTTGCCCGTTGCAATGGCACCAGCCACGAAGTCGTTCAGCACCAAGTCTAACCGAAGTCTGTCGCTCATACCGCAGGCCGTAGCAAATCGCAGGCAGGTTACTGTAAAACCATCGCCAGCTAAAGGTGCAAGTTCTTTCTCAGAGGCTACTTTAGAGCGTGCGTATGCTGTTAATGGGTTTAGTTCAGAATCTTCTGTCTTGGCCTGCTCCGATGCTGCCCCATACATGCTGCAGCTGGAGGCAAATACGTAGTTCTTCACACCGGCTGCTTTTGCCATT
>DATBUF010000310.1:0-2126 GCA_036516435.1 Pontibacter sp. | reverse complement strand
CGATAGTAACTGCTGTAGCTATAGTTGGAGAAGCTATAGTTGCATCGCTTTGCTCGTGGTGGTAGTTCCGTAGGGACAGGTCGCGACCTGTCCGCTCCTGGTCTGGAACTATAGCACAATAGCTGCCACTATAGCTAAGACTTCTGGCGCGGGTTTGCAACCTTATCGTGTCCCATAACTTTCCTGGAATGGGCTCTGGTTTTAAGGAACTGTCCCCTTGAGGGGACTACAGGGGTGTAAAATGCAGGGGCGGGCAGCTTGAGCGTATCTATTCAGGCGATTCCTCAGGCAAAAAACACCCCTATAATCCCCTCAAGGGGATAATTCTACACTGTCACAGCAATGTTTAGCTGGAAATGGCCGAAACTGAAAAAGTTATGGGACAGGATAAGGTTTGCGACCCGTGTCTAACTATGATGTTGAGTTTGTAACTCAACTGGGCCGGAGGGCCAAACTATAGCTGACCACGGCGAGAGGCTGTAACTATAGAACTATAGCAGTAACCGAAAAGCTCTCCTCTTAAACCAATAGTGAACAGGATATACCCCAGCAAGTGCAAACAAAAAGGCCTGACTAACTAAGTCAGGCCTTTTGAATGTATATAGTTGCGTAGTTAGGCTGCTGCAGACTGACCGTCTTCGCGCTCCTCGATTACCTTCTTCAGTTTATCGATCGCCTGTGCGGCACGCTCTTCGTCGAAGCGGTTGATGTTGAGCAGCATTTTTGTTTTCTCCTGTCTTGTAATTACCGGGTTATTCAGCAAACGGATAATCTCTTCTTTCTGCTTGGCCGATGCATACCGCACACTTGCTGACGGCTCCTCTGCCACCTGCTTGTCTGCAGCAGCAGCTGCCTCCGAAGCCCGCATCGTTGCTTTCTTCTCAGTTGGCACAGCCTGCTTTGCAGTTGCTGAGTCATTACCGCTGTAGTCCATTTCCTCCGCAGGCGTTGGCTCATAACCAGCTGCCCTGATAATCCAGGCCAGGATGTTGCGGTACGCTTTACCTATAGCCCGCGTTTGTGCCATAGAGGCAATCGCAAACTCCTGGTAGTATTTCTTACCCTGTTCTTTATTAGAGCAAATCGCAAAGCCGGCACCTACCACCTGCTGGCTACGAAGGTCGAGTAGGTTTACCTTTGCCTGGTACTTTATCTCATCATCCGTACTGATATTTACCAGATGCTCTACCACAGGCAGAATACCCAGGCGAGAACCGGCATACTGCCAGCCTTCCACGTTCACGTACTCTTTACCTTGTATGTTCTGGAATAACCTGTTTTCCTTGATAAATTTCGCCAGGTCTACCGCCAGATGCATGGTTTCATCCGACTTCGCAATGTCATAACTCTCGACCTTCGGCTTCTGTACTTTTAAGTCTTTATTTGGTTGATTCATCTCTTTTAGCTTTCTATAGTTTAAGTACAATAGGTAAACATACCGGGCATAGAAATGGTGCAAAAAACATCAGAAAAATACGTTTACAAATACCTGTCTACCAGCCAATTACAAACTATTTAAAAATATTTTTCGGTCACCTGCGCACAGCATAGAACCTGTGGCTAAAAGCAGTAAGGGTAAGAGGTATATACGAGAAAAAGTGGTTGTGAGCTAAGATTCGTCAGATTTGATGCCTTGCCGGTTTTGCCCAACCGATAGTAGTAAGATGCAGGGAAAAGAGAACGCTACAAAGGACTACCTATTTGGTAACCATAGTTGGACCTTGTCCACTGAGAGCCGAAGTACTAAACAGGTTCAGGAAGTAACAGAGTAACCCACTATACAGCTTTATTAAGGATGCCATAGGTAGAAGCAAGAGGTACACGCTGCAAATGCTTCCGTTGCAGCAGCTTGCAGGCCTTATCCATTTGGCACCCCAACCCACCTGGGAGGCAAGATTATGGACTGGATAAGACTATAGTTACAGATTACAGCTAGCCCCCTTCATTATTCACCGGAAAGCACTTCCTGCACAATCAAGCCATCTTTCATCACCAATGTGCGGTCAGCCATAGCGGCAAGTTGTTCGTTATGCGTTACTATCACGAAAGTCTGGTTAAACTCGTCGCGCAACTTAAAGAAAATATCGTGCAGCTCCTTTGCATTTTTAGAGTCCAGATTACCGCTC
>DATBUF010000309.1:0-3182 GCA_036516435.1 Pontibacter sp. | reverse complement strand
CAGCCTTCCGAAACTAAACTGCAACATAGTCTGTTGTGGATATATAACTTCCGGGGTAGGTGCAAAAATATAATCACAGCCGTTAGCCCGCAGCAGCACCGTATCCTCCTCCAGTGTGCGGGGATATAGTTTAAAGTCTTCAGCGTTGTTGAACTGCGTGGGATTTACAAAGATGCTGCAAATGGTGATGTCGTTATTTTGCGCAGATGCACGCAGCAGTTGCAGGTGGCCTTCGTGCAGGGCACCCATAGTTGGCACAAAGCCGATGCTTTTGCCACTACAGCGCAATGCCTGCATTGTTTCCCGAAGTACGTTTACCTGCGTAATTACTTGCATATGTTGTGTTTCAGTATTTGTTTATAAAAGCCGGCAAAAGTAAGTCACAGCAGATAAAATTGAAAATTAGAATAAAAAATACTAATTTTGCACGTCCCATTACTGTTGCTTATTAATTTTTAATTACAAACTCATGTCTAAATTGCGAATCCTTTACGCCGCCACCGAGATCCTTCCCTTCCTTCAGACCACAAAAGTAGCAGAGTTTCTGAATACGCTGCCACAGGCCATGCAGGAAAGAGGTATGGAGATACGCATTTTCGTGCCCAGATTCGGTATTATCAACGAGCGTAAGAACCGTTTGCATGAGGTTGTCCGCCTTTCAGGAATCAATATTGCGGTCGGCGACGACGAGAAGCCGCTGGTTATCAAGGTTGCTTCTATCCCGAATGCAAAACTCCAGGTATATTTTATCGACAACGAAGACTATTTCCACAGAAAGTCCGTTTTTGTTGACAAGAACAACAAGTTTCACCAGGATAATGACGAGCGTGCCATCTTCTTCTGCAAGGGTGTGCTGGAAACCGTGAAGAAACTGGGCTGGGCTCCGGACATTGTGCATTGCAACGACTGGATGACCGGCTTAATACCAATGTACCTGAAAACAACTTATAAAAAAGACCCGATCTTTAAAGATTCAAAGTCGATGTTTACGGTGTATAACCACAACTATACCCATAAATTTGAAGGCGACCTGGCGGAGAAAGTGAAAATGCTGGATATTGACGACAGCATGCTGGACCACCTGAAGTCTGCTGACATCGACAGCTTTATTAAGATAGGAATGGAATACGCTGATTCTGTTATCAAGACAAACGAGAATTTCAGCGAAAACATCAGTGCCCTGTTCAGCGATTTTACAGCAAAGAACATCAGTACCGTAAGCGCCGACGATACCCTTTTAGATTCATACTATAACTTGTATAATGAACTCAGCCGTTAGAAGATTTTCCCTTTTCTTCTTGTCCCTTGCCACCCTTGCATCCTGCGACGATCCATCTGACTTAGGATTAGACCTCCAGGATGAAAACCTGATCGGAGCACAATACACTGAACTGGCTGTAGAAGCCGGCACGGTGCTGCAACCAGATTCTATTCTGGCTTTTGAGCAGAGCAGGGCTATTTTAGGCGGCTATCAGGACCTTTCGACCGGCAATGTAAAGGCAACAACTTTTACGGAGGTTGCTATTTCAGGCACAAACCTGAAATTTGGCACTGCACCTAAACTGGATTCGCTGACCCTAACGCTGGATTACGATGTAATTTATGGAGCTGTTGGTCAGGAACTGGCTTTTGAAGTACACCGGCTTACCGAAGGCTTCAAAGAGAAAGCATCGTACTTTACCAACTCTACCCTGCCTTACGAGAGCAACGTACTGGGTGGCACCAGATTTAAGCCTGAACTGGTAACCAAGAAGGATACGGCTACCGGTAAAGAAACATCCAGCTACGTACTGCCAACTATAAAACTGGACCCGGCTTTTGGACAAGAGTTACTGGACCAGTCTGACAAGGCGCCTCTGAAAGATCAGCTCAACTTTGTACAGTTCCTGAAGGGCCTGGCTATAGTTCCTGCTGATGAATTGCCCCGCGTAATGGTAGGCCTGAACCTGGGCGCCTCAAAGCTGACGCTGCACTATAAAGACGGCACCGACACGACACGTAAAACACACACTTTTTACCTCAGCGGGTCTGGCGTAAGAGATTTCTCCAGAATAGAAGCTAACAGGAGCGGCACTGCACTTGAAGGGCTGCAGAAAAACACAGTACTTCCGTCTGAGAAAACAGGTGGCGAAGTATATGTGCAGTCGGCAACTGAGCTGTATGCAAAGCTTACTATTCCATTGCTGGATAAGCTGAGGCAAGAAAATGGTAAGATCATCATCAACCGTGCTGAGTTGGTGGTTCCTGTTAAGAATGGCTCTACTGGTACTATAAAGGCTCCCAGTTTTCTGGCAATATACCAGGCAAACGGCAGCCGTGTAGCAGAAAACAACAGCGGAAACGCAGTCATGATTCCGGCGGATGGCAGCGCCGTTAGCCCGGCTATACTGGTGTATGACTCAAAAAAGAATCAGTATACGGTAAACATTACTTCTTACGTACAGAATGTGTTGCTGGAAAAAAGTGCCAACAAAGGCTTTCTGCTTGGTCCGTCCACTTCAGTGGGTACCAAAGAGATAATACCTTACAGAGCTATACTCAGCAACACAGCAGACAGGGACATGAAGCTGCGCGTTTACTTCTCTAAACTAGACTAAACCCTATAATAAATTTATTTTAAATAGGTACCTTTGCGGTACCTATTATCTTTTATACACAACAGACTTATGTGCGGAATTGTAGCATACGTAGGGCATAGAGAAGCTTGCCCCATTATTATTAAAGGCCTGAGACGCCTGGAATACAGAGGATACGACAGTGCAGGCATTGCCCTGATGAACGGTGACCTGAATGTATATAAAAAGAAGGGCAAGGTAAGTGAGTTGGAAGCGTTTATCGCGGATAAAAACGTACACGGCAATATTGGCATGGGGCACACCCGCTGGGCTACTCACGGGGAGCCGAACGATGTGAATGCACACCCCCACTACTCCACTTCCGGTAAAATCGCGATCATCCACAACGGCATCATTGAAAATTACGAGGCCCTTAAAACGCTTCTGAAAGAAAAAGGCCATACGTTCCAGTCTGATACCGACTCGGAGGTTTTCATTAACCTGATTGAGGAAATCCGCAGCACAACCAAGTGCTCGCTAGTAGAGGCAGTGCGCCTGGCGCTACATGAAGTAGTAGGTGCCTATGCCATTGTAGTATTGTCTAAGGACGATCCAAACCAACTGATA
>DATBUF010000308.1:0-1885 GCA_036516435.1 Pontibacter sp. | reverse complement strand
TCTTCCCTTCGAGTTTATCGCTCTGCATGTCGGGCTGTACTTTCTCTGACTTAAACTTTAAGCCTGCCGCCTGCAACCTCTCCAAGAGCACCATGTGGTCCGGGTCCGCAAAATACTCTATTACAGAATTGGCAATACGCTCACCGATCTCGTTCACGGTAATAAGTTCTTCAAAAGCAGCGCCGCGCAAAGCTGCCATGTCTGTAAAGTGGTCGGCCAGTTTTTTTGCTACCGTGCTGCCCACAAACCGGATGCCGAGGGCAAACAGTACCCGCTCAAAGGGTGTCTCTTTCGATTTAGCCAGGCTGTTCAGGATGTTGTTAGCTGATTTCTCGCCCATGCGCTCCAGGTTCACCAGCTGCTCAAATTGCAGGTCGTACAGGTCTGCTACGTTGCGCACATACCCGGCCTTGTATAACTGCTCCAGAGTGCGTGGGCCGAGTTCATCCACGTTCATGGCCTTGCGCGAGATAAAGTGTTCGAGCTTGGCGAGTATCTGGGGCTCGCAGCCTTTCTCGTTGGGGCAGTAAAACTGCGCTTCGCCTTCTACACGCACCAGCGGAGTGTGGCAGGCAGGGCACTCGGTCGGGTAAACTATAGGCTGGCTGTCAACAGGGCGCTTTTCAAAATCCACACCTGTTATTTTCGGGATGATCTCACCGCCTTTCTCTACAAAAACCGTATCACCCAGGCGCAGGTCCAGTCGCTGGATTTCGTTGGCATTATGCACTGAGGCGCGCTTTACTACGGTGCCGGCCAGCAATACCGGCTGCAGCAGCGCTACGGGCGTTACTGCTCCCGTGCGGCCCACCTGGTACTGAATGCCCTGCAGTTGCGTGGCCGCGCTCATGGCCGGATATTTATAGGCAATGGCCCACCGCGGACTTTTGGCTGTAAAGCCAAGCTCCTCCTGCAGCGCATAACTGTTTACTTTTACTACAACGCCGTCGGTAGCAATGGGCAGTTCGTGGCGGCGTGTTTCCCACTCATTAATATAGGCCAGTACTTCATCTACAGAGCTGCACTTGCGCCAGGTATCAGATACCTTAAAGCCCCACTTCTGAATGGCCTCCAGGCTCTCGGAATGTGAGTCGAAAGGTAGCGGAGCACTATGGAAACTATAGGAATAGCAGCCCAGTTTACGGCTGGCCACAATGCTGGAGTCCTGTTGTTTTAATGTGCCGGATGCGGCATTTCTGGGATTGGCCAGTAGCTGCTCGCCGCTTTCTTCCCGTTCCTGGTTCAGTTGCTCAAATACCTGCAAGGGCATAAAAACCTCGCCCCGTACCTCAAAAAGCTCCGGCAGGTCCTGGCCATGTGCCTGCAGCGGAATATCGCGGATGGTGCGCACATTGCTGGTAATATCGTCGCCGCGGGTACCGTCGCCGCGGGTGGCACCCTGCACCAGCACACCGTTTTCATAGGTCAGGCTAATGGCAACGCCATCAAACTTCTGTTCGCACACATACTCCACATCGTGCCCGATGGCTTTGCGCACCCGGTTGTCAAATTCCCGCAAATCTGCCTCTGAATAGGTATTGCTCAGCGAGAGCATGGGGTAACGGTGGTATACTGTTTTAAAGTTCTTGGTAATGGTGCCGCCCACGCGCTGGGTAGGAGAGTTGGGCAGACGCAGTTCCGGGTACTGTTCTTCCAGGTCCTGCAGGCGTTTCAGCATCCTGTCGAACTCAAAGTCAGACACTTCGGAAATGCTGTTCTGGTAGTACTGGTAATTCAGGTAGTTTATTTGTTCGGTGAGCTGCTTTACTTCAGCCGCTATATCGTGAGGTGCTGTCATAGGTCGGGGTTATACTTCCCGTAAAAATATCTAAAACAGCTGGAGTGCGCAAAGGCATTTGTAATTGGTTTAGAGTTAATGTTGGTG
>DATBUF010000307.1:0-6496 GCA_036516435.1 Pontibacter sp. | reverse complement strand
GACGGCTGCCCGCAGCACCATAGTACAAACATCGGCCGTGCACCCCGGCCTGTGCACCGATGCCCAGGAAACTTTGCACCGGCTGTTCCGGCAGCTGGTGCTGTAAACTATAATTTGGGCATAGCCGTTTCACCATTTCTGCCGCAAGCTTCCAGCTTGTGGCTTTGCATTATGTAAGCTTTCAGCTTGCGAAGCTTTGTATCAACCCTACAACTAGTTTTCCCGAACTGAAGCCTTGTGGGAGTGTAGATCTAGCAGCCGGTATAAACATAAAAGCCGCCCTCTGGTATGGGGCGGCTTTTATGCAGGATCAAACTAAAGCAAATAACTGTTTCTTAACTGCCGGCGCGGTTCTTTTCTTCTTCGGCGCCGCCGGTTCTGCGGCGTGCCGGTGCCACCTGCTGCTGCCCGAAGCGGTACGTGAAGCTAAGCGTAGCCACCCGGGAATCACGGCGCTGGTTAAAGGTTTCGGTATAAGTGTTGGTGAAAGAGGTACCAATGGTTTTATTGGTGTAAAAGAGGTCGCTTACGTTCAGTTTCAGGCTGGCCTTTTTATCCCATAGTTGTTTCTGCACGCCTGCCGATGCAAACCAGATGGGCTCAACATCTAAAAACGCGTAAGGCTCTGCGGTGCGGTAAACTCCGGTTATCTCTGCAGACCAACCCTTGCCCATGTTAATGGTGTTGTTAGAGTTAATGTTGAAGGCTGGTTGCCCGTTTCGCAGGTCGGTGCTGGCCAGGTTGCCGCGGTACAAACTATAGAAAAGTGTACCATTGTTCACGCTGTTAAACCAGTTCCCAACCGAGAAAGGCACTGTTACCGACAAGGCGTAGTAGTCGAAGCGTGGCAGGTTCTCGAACGATTGCTTCACGATCTTACTTCCCGGAACTTCGGGCTGCAGCACCTGCACAATGGCATCGGAGGTATAACTATAGCTTAGCTTGGTTACAATACGCTGGTCGAAGGTGTGGGTCAGTTCAAAAGAGTAAGACGTTTCGGGGTCCAGGTAAGGGTTGCCTGACGAGTAAGTGCTGGGGTCCAGGTAGTTCTTAAAAGGATTCAGCTGGTTGTAGGATGGCCTGTTGATGCGGCGGCTCAGCGATACACCCAGGTTGTGTTTCTTGCTCAGGTTATAGCCTAAAAATGCACTCGGGAAGAGCTGTGTATAGTTGCGGTCCAGGTTACGGTCTTTTTCATTTACTACTTCTGCCAGCTGCTCTCCCTCGGCAATGGTATTTTCCACGCGCAGGCCCAGTTGCAGGCTTACTTTCTCGCCCTGGCTCGATGCATTCAGGTATGCCGCGTTGATGTTTTCGTCATATAAAAAATGATTGCTCTTCGTGGTGTCGTAAATGTTGCCGCCATTGCTCCGGTTGTAAAAGTCCAGGTCGTTGTCTGCACTTACGAGGCTGCTCTTTAAGCCGGCCTCCAGGCGCCCGTTTATACTTTTAAGTGGCTGGGTATAATCTACCTTCGCCGAGCGTATTGTCAGGTTGCCATCCAGGGTGCCGTACAGTAGATCGGGGCTGCGCTTCAGGTTACCTTCCGGGGTATAGGTCCGGGTGTCAAAATCCTGGAAATCTACGTTCTGGTAAGCAATGTAATCAATGTCTGCAGTTATTTCCCTGCCGGTGGTATCAATGGTGTGCTTCAGGTTCAGGTTAATGCCCTGGTTGCGGCGGTCGTGGCCGGCTACTGCATTGGTAATAAAGGTCGAGTCGACAGTGCCCTGGCTGTTAAGGCCATCGGCATAGTTGCGGTTCTTTCTGTCTATATCAGTAAGGAAGCCGCTGGTAACCACCCCAACTATAGTTTTAGGGGAAAGGTAGTAATCGGCGCCAACACGCACGTTATGGGTATTAAACTGAAAATCGAATCGGTTTTGCTGGTCGTAAGTGCCCGTGATGTTTTTATTTTCTCCCAGGAAATTGCGGTAAATATCCAGCTGGGTAAAGTCATCTCTGAAAATATAGTTATAGTTGCCGAACACGTTCAGCTTTTTGGCCCGGTGGTTCAGCTGGAGACCCTGGTTGGTTTTAAACTTCTCGCCATAGCCGAACGAAGATGTAATCGTACCATTGGTACCCAGCCGCTGGTCCCGCTTCAGTTTTATGTCGATGATGCCTGAATTACCGGCTGCATCGTATTTGGAAGAGGGATTCGTGATCAGTTCGATCTTCTCTACGGCATTGGCAGACAGGCCGCGTAATACATTGGCCAGTTCAGCGCCCGTCATCGGCACCTGCTTTCCGTCGATCATTACAATCACCCTACTGCGGCCGCGCATGGCAATGTTGTCGCTCTGGTCTATTGTCACACCGGGGGCTTTCTCCAGCACCTCCAGCGCAGTGTTACCGGCTGCTGCAATGCTGTTTTCCACGTTCAGTACGGTTTTATCCAGGTGCTGCTCAATCAGCGGGCGCTGGCCTTCCACCACCACCTCTTTCAGGTTGGTGCTGTGCTGCAGCAGGGTAAGAGAAGGCAGTTGCAGCACACCAGAAGCAGGAGTTACCTCTATTTCGGGGCTCATAGTGCGGGCATATCCCACCATGCTGGCAGCCACCCTATACTTACCGGCTGCAACAGCATCAAACAAAAATGCTCCGGATGCTTCGGACAGCGCCCCTTTTACAAGCGATGAGTCTGCAGCCCGGAGCAGCAGCACATTGGCGTACCCCACGGCTTGCTTGTTGCCATCCAGCACGGTGCCTTTTAGAGTTGCCTGCTGCGCGCTCAGGTTAGTAAAGAACAGCAGCAAAAGCGGGAGTAATAAATTCCTCATAGTTTCAGGTAATTAAGTGGTTATAGTTCAGGTACAGTGTTGTGTAATTTGAGATTCCCTGGCTGTGGAGGCGCATACCAATTCGTGTGCCAATCCTGCAAGTGCTTTGTAGTCATGTGTTTATAGTTGTTTTTGTTTTTATGTATAGTTGACCGGTGTCTGAAACCGGACAGCAATTCGTCTGAAATCGGACATTGGAAATCCAGCATCTTCCCTGCTCTTTGTAGTGCTACGATGTTTTTCGTAGGTAAAGATGGTGAGAACTATAGTTTGGTTGCTTGCGGATCAGGATTTTAACAAAACTTTAACAATCGGCTGCAGCAAACAGGGTAGGAGAGCATAAAAAAAGCCACCCCGTCAGGAGTGGCTTTATAGTATGTGGTGCGTGATTCTTTAGCTTTAGGAGCTGCAGGAGAGCATAGAGCAACCGGCTTTCTGCGTCGCCCATTCCGGCCGTGTCTGGAAGAACTCATCAAACTGATTGCTGTAAGGCTCCTTCAGAGCTGTCTGCAGTTTCAGGAAAAGCGTGTTGTCGCCGCGTTCCAGTTCTTCAATGGCCTGGTGCAGCAGGTAATTCCGAAGGATAAACCGCGGGTTAGTTTTGCGCATCAGTTCCTGCGAGGCCTGGCGTGTCATGGTGTTCCGGTTCAGGCGTTCCAGGTAAGCTGTAATCAAACTATAGAGTTGCTCGCTTTGCTCCGGTGTCAGGTCATCATACAGGCTATCTTTAAAATATTCGGCCACTTCTTCCGGCGTTGCCATGTAAAGCGGCAGGTCTGTTAGTAGCTGGAAAAAGATTGTCATATCGGGTTTGATGGCGGTAAGTGTTTGCTCCAGCTGCGTCACCAATGCCGTGTCCTCGTTCGTGATCTTGTCCAGGCCCAGTTTGTTGCCCATCATCTGGTAATACTTCTTCCAGTACACTTCTTTGTAGGTTTCAAGTGCTGCCAGCAGCTCATCTTTTGAAACCAGTGGCAGCAGCGCAGCGGCCAGACAACCCAGGTTCCAGTAAGCTATTCCAGGCTGCTTGCCAAAAGCATAGCGGCGGCCGGGCAGGTCGGTGGTATTAGGCGTAAAGTCCGGGTCGTAATCATCTACAAACGAGTAAGGGCCATAGTCGATCGTGAGGCCAAGTATGGACATGTTATCGGTATTCATAACGCCGTGCACAAAGCCTACACGCTGCCATTCCACCATCAGGCTGGCCGTGCGGTCTACTACCTTCCTGAACCACTCCAGTACTTTATTTTCGCCCTGCAGGTGCGGGTAGTAGCGGTCTATTGTCCAGTTTACGAGTTGCTTCAGGCTATCTGTCTCCTTGCGGGCGTTCAGCATCTCGAAGTTGCCAAACCGCAGAAAGCTTGGCGCCACACGCATTACGATGGCACCCGGCTCATAGGCGGCATTGCCATTGTAAAACATATCGCGGAGTACAGGCTCGCCGGTAGTTACCAGGCTGAGGGCACGCGTAGTAGGCACGCCTAAATAGTGCATGGCCTCACTCATCAGGTATTCCCGCACCGAAGAGCGCAGCACAGCACGCCCGTCAGCACGGCGGGAGTAGGCGGTAGGTCCGGCCCCTTTCAGCTGCAGCTCCACTGTTTTGCCATCGGGTGTTTCCCATTCGCCTAAGGTAATGGCGCGACCATCGCCCAGCTGACCTGCCCAGCTGCCGAACTGGTGGCCGGCATAGCAGGCAGCATAGGGGTACATGGTCTCGGTTACGTAGCTGCCGCCCAGTATATCGGTTTCTTCCTGTGTTTCAGGTTTCGCGATGCCAAGTTCGTTCGCCAGTTCCTCAGACCAGGCCAGCAGGGTAACTTTCTCTACAGGCGTGGGGATGGCTTTGCTGTACAACACACCCGGTGTCTGGCGGGGGGTAAGGTTGCCGCTCTCGTCGCCGGGGAAGGTAGTTACAAATTCTTTTTTATAGTTTTTTGAGCGAAGGCTCTCCATGGTTTTCAGTTTTATAGTTGTCCGCCGGAAAGTATAGCCCGGCCTCTGTAGTTAACATACAACAGGCAGGAAAAGTTGAATCCGGTACACAGGAATCGGAGCTTCAGAAGAAGGGCAGCGGAAAACATGTTATATCTTATATGCGTTACCTGCCGTATTTAGTAAAAAAATATAAACCGATTCTACACATGGAAAATAACCTGTCAAATACATCGCTGAAAAGCCTGATGAAGGACCCTGCTCAACTGGCTGATATTATGAAAGATCCGGCTAAAACCGGCCTCGATTTTTATAACGGATTATCTGTAAAAGAGAAACAGTACATTTTGTTTGCGGCGGCAGCAGGGCTTTTAGGATATGCTATTTACCTGGGCAGGCAAAACGGCTAAGGCAGAACCAGAAGGTGTGAGTGCAAGCTCATACCTTTTTTATTTCCGTTTCTTTCCCTTCTGTGCTTTATGATGTGCTGCTTTCAGCTCCTTAAATTCCTCGTTGCTAACGGTCACGGTATAGTATAGCTCCGTCAGGATGGTTTGGTCGGTTTCAAAATCGTACGTGATCGTAAGGGCCAGTTCCTTGTTCGGGTTCAGCACATATTCCTCGCCCTCCCTGTCGTATATTTCAAACTCGAACTCGCCTTCTTCCAGTTGTTTGCTCAGCACACGGGCCAGGCAGTCGCCCGTAATCACCAGGGGGTCGCTAAGCTCCACTACCAACTCGAATGGCTGGTAGTACTTGCCGTCTTTTTTATGAGTAACATACTCCACCTTACCGATGTGCACTTCAATGTCTTTGTTGGCGCTATCTCTTTTGGTTTTAATATCGCGCAGGTTACCTTTTAATCTCATGGTTACAGGGTAGGTATAAACAGCCGTACTTTTGCCTGCGAAGATAGCAACTATAAATCAAAAGCCTTCCGGCCGGCGGTACTATAAACAGGCATAAAAGTAACAGACCCGGTCTGGGCCCAGGGCCGTTTCATTCTCTACTTTGCCCTCGCTCGCGTCCCGCGAGTGTGAGCTACCTGCGGACTCTGGCCGCTTAAACCTGTGCTTCAGGCACAAGTGGCGGGACGCCACTAAATAGCTCACACTCGCCAGAGGCGAGCGAGGGCATTTTGATGTTGAGATTTTCTAGAATGAAACAGACCCGGTCTGAGCCGGGTCTGTCGGGTATTTCTTCTAAGAAGAACGCTATTCTTTTTCGTTTCCTAAATTCTCGTTGCTCTTGTGGCCTTTCAGCGTGCTGGCATTCGGCTGGTTGTTGCGGAACTCCTTATCCGTGCTGTCGGCACCGCGGCTGGTGGTTGTGGTGTTTCTGTTCGAGCCCTGCGGACTATCCTGGTTCGGCTTGTTTTTACCGGCCTTGGCTCCGCCGCTTGTACCTTCACGGCTTGGCTTGTTCTCGCCGCGGGTGTTGTCAGCGCCTCCGGCCACGCCCTTGGTCTGGGTACCTTGCCCCAGGCCGCTCACACCTTGTCCTTTTCTTGAGTTCGGGTCTTCTGATATATTTCTGTTGTTGCTGCTCATCGTTTGTTTTCGTTTAGTTTAAAGATCGGTTTCGCCTACAACCAGGGTAGGCAGTACCAGTTTCTACGGAAAAGCAGCAGGGCAGGGTTGTAGATAGGCTTGCGGCAAGCGTGGTGCGGGTAATACAATTTCAACTTTATTTAGGAATATGCGTTTATGGCATTATGCTAATATCGGCTGAAACAGGCACCTGCCTGTGAATACATTTCCACTTGAAATACAGAACTA
>DATBUF010000306.1:0-8639 GCA_036516435.1 Pontibacter sp. | reverse complement strand
ATCGCAAATCCGAACCAGGGTAGCCCGAACAAGGCAAAAGAGTAAACTATAGCCAGCTGTAGTTTTAAAAGCCGGAGCAGTAATATGCTCCGGCTTTTTTATTGCCTGAATCGGGATTAATGTGGATTTGACCTTTGCTATAGTTGCGACTGCTCCTTGTCATCCTGAAAGGATCTTTTGGGAGGGAATAAAGGGCTTGGGCTATAGTTTGTCCTTCTGGTCCAGTCGGATTGCAAACTCAACATCATAGTAAGACACGGGTTGCAAACCCGCGCCAGCGCACTACTGACCGCTATAGTTGGAAAGCCATAGTTCTATAGTTTCGGTTTTAACATCCCCCTTCGCCCCCTTCAAAGGGGGACTTTTCTGCTACTGCCACTTCAGCAGCTATAGTTTTATAGTTACAGACCAAGAACGGACAGGTCGCGACCTGTCCCTACAGAACTCCTACCACGAGAAAGGCTATGCAACTATAGCTTCTCCAACTATAGCTACAGCAGCTACTATCGAAATGATTTCAGTCTTTGGGTTGAGCGCCTTTGACTTGTTGCGGTGGCGCAGCCAACCCGAGGAACGAGGGTAGCAAGAAGGCAGCAGCGCGATGCCCGAAGACGGGGCCGCTCGGCCCGAGAGAGCCAAGTAAGCTATAAAACAAAGGGTAACTAAAGCTCCCAGGAATACAAGAAGCTATGAAACTATAGGCTTGTGGCAAGCTGCAACTATAGCCAACTATAAAACAATAGCTAAGCAGCAATCTCAGCTCTACTAAAAAAATACACAACTGCTAAAGTACAAACTTGCGTAAGAAAAGTACGCCATTCCTACACCAGCACCTGGCGCTTCATGGACCAGTACATCCTCATTATCATCATCATTGGGCTCTCCGCGCTCTCTTTGGCGTGGGTGCCAACTATACTCGAGAAAAGGTTTCTGTCTTACCCGATACTGTACCTTATAGTTGGTGCGGTACTATACAGCCTGCCACTGGAGTTGCCGCTCCCGGACCCTATCTGGCACGAGACTTACGCTGTACACCTCACAGAACTCAGCGTTATTATTTCGCTGATGGCAACCGGACTAAAGATCAGTAGGAAGTTTAGTTTTAAGGCCTGGAAAATACCGCTGAAGCTTGTCTCCATAACCATGCTGTTATCTATAGCCATACTTGCTTTGCTGGGGTGGTGGTGGCTGGGGCTGGCTCCGGCGGCGGCAGTGTTGTTGGGTGCCGTAATGGCTCCTACCGACCCGGTGCTGGCAGAGCAGGTGCAGGTAGGCCCTCCGCACGACACAGAGGAAGATGAAGTACGTTTCTCGCTTACGGCCGAAGCAGGCCTGAACGATGGGGTGGCCTTTCCGTTTACGTGGCTGGCGCTGGTGATAGGCATAGCCGCAGGAACCGGCGAAGGATGGGTAGCCGACTGGCTGCTCCGCGACCTGGTGTATCGTATTGTAGCCGGGGTGCTGATCGGGTACCTGGTTGGCCGGGGACTGGCTTACCTGATCTTCTACCTGCCTAAGAAAACATCCTTTCCCGAAACAGATAAAGCCTTCGTTGCCCTCTCCACTACACTGGTAACCTACGGCATTACGGAGCTGGCGCATGGGTATGGGTTTATTGCTGTGTTTGTAGCTGCGCTTACCCTTAGTAGCTATGAGCCAAGAAACAGGTACCACACCGAAATGCACGATTTTGTGGAGCAGATAGAGCGTATCCTGATGGTGGTGTTGCTGCTGCTGTTTGGCGGTAGCCTGGTGACCGGGTTGTTGGATCATCTGACATGGAAGGGGGCACTACTGGGGCTCATTTTTTTATTCGTCATCAGGCCCTTATCAGCATATGTAGCCATCTATAAAGATCATTGCAGTATAAAGGAAAAGCTGGCGATCAGTTTTTTTGGTATACGTGGTATCGGCTCGTTTTTTTATCTTGCTTTTGCCTTAAACCAGCTGGCCTTTGCTGATGGCGACACGCTCTGGTCTGTAGTAGGCTTTATAGTACTGGTATCGGTTGTGCTGCATGGTATAACTGCCAACCGGGTAATGGACCACCTGGACACTTACCGGAAAAAAAGTAGGAGAAAAGCAGCTGCCCCTGCAGATAAAATTAAATGATGCATACACCCGCTTCTTACGGTTTACAGCAAGTCCCCTTACCGGATGCCGACATCTGGTATGCCCCGGCATTTTTCGATGCCGGAACAAGCAACTGTTACCTGCAGCTGCTGACGGAGCAGGTAAACTGGAAGCAGGAAACCATCCGGATGTTTGGCCGCCAGGTGCCCATGCCCCGCCTAACCGCCTGGTACGGCGACAAAAGCTATACTTACTCGGGCCTGAAAAATGAGCCGCAACCCTGGCTGCCGGTACTGTTGCAGCTTAAAGAGCAGGTACAGGAGGCAACCGGGCATACTTACAACAGCGTGCTGCTGAACCTGTACCCTAGCGGGCAAAGCAGTATGGGCTGGCATGCTGATGATGAGCCGGAACTGGGAGCTGCACCAACTATAGCCTCTGTCAGTTTTGGGGCAGCACGGCGTTTCGGGTTCAGGCACAGGTACAAAAAGGCGCAGAAAAGTTTTTACCTTGAACTGGGACATGGTAGCCTGTTATTGATGCAGGGCCCAACCCAGCGCTACTGGCAACATGCTATTCCGAAAACAGCAAAAGCAACAGGAGCCCGTATAAACCTTACCTTTCGCAACATTTTGGTCTGAGCCGGCGGCCGGCGCAATAATCATTGTGAAAGAAGAAAGGAAAATGTTACTTTACACCACCTGTGCTAAAGGCTACACCTTACACTATGACCGAGAAAAAGAACATTGCCATTATGGGAGCCGGTTTGGTAGGCTCGCTGCTGTCGTTGTACCTGGCCAAGCATGGCTACAGCGTAGACCTGTACGAGCGCCGGCCCGATATGCGGATAAACACGATAGGCGGCGGCCGGTCCATTAACCTGGCACTGAGTGATAGGGGCTGGCGAACTCTGCGCAGCATCGGTATAGAAGAAGAAGTGCGCAAAGTGGCCATTCCCATGTATGGGCGCATGATGCACAGCGAGCAGGGAGAGCTCACCTTTCAGCCATACGGCAAAGAGGGGCAGGCTATTTACTCGGTTTCGCGTGGCGGTCTGAACATGGCGCTGATGAACCTATCGGAGCCGAACCCTGCCATTACGTACCACTTTAGCCGCCAGGTACTGGATGTAGACCTGCATACCAACGAAGTAAGCCTGCACAACCACGAAACGAACAACCCCGAAACTATAAAGCCGGAAATTATTTTTGGGGCAGACGGCGCATTCTCGATGGT
This sequence comes from Pontibacter sp., assembly GCA_036516435.1. Taxonomy (GTDB): domain Bacteria; phylum Bacteroidota; class Bacteroidia; order Cytophagales; family Hymenobacteraceae; genus Pontibacter. Next base: position 5,330 of record DATBUF010000306.1, on the reverse strand, counting down.
GCGGGGTGCCCTGCAGAAAACGGAGCGGTTTAACTATGAGCAAAGTTACCTCGAGTACGGCTACAAAGAACTGACAATACCGGCAACAGCTGATGGTGGCTGGGCATTGGAAAAGAACGCACTGCACATCTGGCCCCGTGGCAATTACATGATGATCGCGTTGCCAAACACAGACGGAAGCTTTACCTGCACGCTGTTCTTCCCTTATGAGGGGGAGCGTTCATTTGCCTCCATTAAAACGGATACCGATCTGCTCAATTTCTTTCTGGAAGTTTTCCCGGATGCGGTGCCGCTGATGCCCGACCTGGCACAGGATTATTTCTGCAACCCAACCGGTACGCTGGTAACTATAAAATGCTTCCCGTGGTCGTATGAAGACAAAGTGCTGCTGCTGGGGGATGCCTCGCATGCGGTGGTGCCTTTCTACGGGCAGGGCATGAATGCCGGCTTTGAGGATATTACGGTGCTGGACAGCATGCTGGAAAACTTTGACGGAGACTGGAATGCACTGTTTAAGGCCTTCGAGCGCAGGCGCAAACCAGATGCCGATGCCATTGCCGACCTGGCTGTTATGAACTTTATTGAAATGCGCGATAAAGTGGCCGACCCGCGGTTCCTACTGCGTAAAAAGATCGAGGGCAAGATAAACGAGCAGTACCCTGATAAGTGGATTCCGCTTTACTCGATGGTTACTTTTACCGACCTGCCCTACTCTTATGCACTGGAAACAGGCCGCATACAGGACGAGATTATGCGTAAGGTAATGAAGCACATTGCCATTCTGGAAGACTACAATAAGCCTGAAGTGCAGCAACTGTTAGAGGAGCAGCTTATTCAGAAAGAGAAGCTGAAGAATTACCAGCAACAGGAACTATAGCCTAGGCACTTAATATAAAACAAAACAGAGAAGGGTAGCCCTAAAGCTACCCTTCTCTGTTTTGTTCCCGAGCGGAGCCAAGTTTAAAAAAGAGTGATGAAATTGCCCTTAACTCTGTCTTCCGCTCTTGCTTAAACTATAGTTTAATGCACTGCTACAAGTTACTGGCATGCCCTTCCAGGCACTGGTGCAGAATTTCAGAGAAGCGGTATACTTCCTCAAAGCTATTGTAGAGCGGCGTTGGGGCTACCCGGATTACGTTTGGTTCGCGATAGTCTACTATGATACCGGCCTCCATCAGGCTGTTGAATAACTCGCGGGCATTCTTCTTTACAAGTATGGAAATCTGGCAGCCACGGGCTTTTGGGTCGGTAGGAGTGATCATTTCCAGCACCTCTTTTCCTACATGCACATCGTTGATCAAATACTCCAGGTAACCCGTCAGTTTTTCACTTTTGGTACGTAGGTTTTCCATGCCGGCTTCGTCGAACAGCTCCAGCGATGCACGGTGTACAGCCAGTGGTAAAATTTGCGCGTTGCTCAGCTGCCAGCCTGCTGCGCCGGGCATTGGTATAAAGCCTTTCTTCATCTGGAAACGCACGCTGGCGTCGTGCCCCCACCAGCCGGCAAAACGTGGCAGGTCCGGGTTGTTGGCGTGGCGCTCGTGCACAAACACGCCCGAAGTACCACCCGGGCCGGAGTTCAGGTATTTATAAGTGCACCACACCGCAAAATCCACATCCCAGTCGTGTAGTTTAACTGGTACGTTACCGGCAGAGTGCGCCAGGTCGAACCCAACTATAGCGCCGGCTTCGTGGCCTGCTTTGGTAATGGCTTCCATATCGAACACCTGCCCCGTATAGTAGTTAATGCCCCCCATCATCACCAGCGCCAGTTCATCAGCATGGTCTTTTATAGTTTGCAGAATGTCTTCGGTGCGCAGGGTGTGCTCGCCTTCGCGCGGGTATAGCTCAACTATAGCTTCGTCGGGGTTAAAGCCGTGAAACTTAGTCTGGGTTTCCAGCGCATACTGGTCTGATGGGAAAGCACCGGCTTCGGTAATGATCTTGAAACGTTTGCCTTCCGGTCTGTAGAACGATACCAGCATCAGGTGCAGGTTCACGGTCAGCTGGTTCATGATTACCACTTCACTCTCGTTAGCACCCACTACGCGAGCCGCACCGGCAGCTAACAGTTCGTGGTAATTAAACCAGGGTTCTTCGCCTTTAAAGTGGCCTTCCACAGCTAAGTTGGCCCATTTATACATTTCGTTATCGATGTACATTTGTGCTGATTTTGGCTGAAGCCCGAGCGAGTTACCGCAGAAGTAAATAGCATCCCGGCCGTTTACCTGCGGAAAGTAAAACTTATCCCGGAAGTGATGTAAGCTGTCTTGTTGGTCCTGCTCCTGTGCAAAAGCAAGGGTGTTTTGGTAGTTCATGTCAGGTATAGTTTGCGCCGGTATTTCTGGCTATAGTTTGTAAGGTCTGCGAATATAAACATTTGCTTTGGTTTGGCTTTGCGCAGTCTGGTAGCTCAGCAATTTTTTGAAGCAGGCGGGCGTTTAAATCTTCTGGAAAATGAGCACAGGCTTTTGTCGCTGGCATGCGTATGTAAAGTATAAAATGCGTATATTGATGGATTGCCCAAAGGTGCCGTATAAGTAAATTCTGGTTTATCACCCTTTTTACGTCATGCACAAACAACTACCTGCCACCCCTGTACTAACTGATGCCGGTCTGCTGAAGATCGACATACACACCCATATTTTACCTGCCACCTGGCCCGACCTGCGCGAGCGTTATGGCTATGGCGGCTTTATACGCCTGGAGCATCATAAGCCCTGCTGTGCCCGCATGATGATGGATGACAAATTTTTCAGGGAGATACAGGATAACTGCTGGGACCCACAGGTGCGCCTGCATGAGTGCAGCCAGCATAGGGTGGGGGTGCAGGTGCTGAGCACAGTACCGGTTATGTTTAACTACTGGACTAAGCCGGAGCACACCTACGACCTGAGCAAACTGCTGAACGACCACATTGCCGGTGTAGTAGCCGATTACCCCGACCGCTTTGTAGGGCTGGGCACAATACCAATGCAGGATACTGACCTGGCCATAAAAGAACTGGAGCGCTGCATAAAGGAGCTGGGCATGGCTGGTGTGCAGATCGGCACCAACGTAAACGGCTGCAACCTGGATGAGCCCAAGCTGTTCCCGATTTTTGAGGCTGCGCAGGATTTAGGCGCTGCCATTTTTGTGCACCCCTGGGACATGCTGGGTAAAGACCGCACCAGCAAATACTGGATGCCCTGGCTGGTAGGCATGCCTGCCGAAACGACTGTGGCCATCTGTTCGATGATATTCGGGGGGGTGCTGGAGCGTTTGCCGAACCTGCGTGTAGCCTTTGCGCATGGCGGAGGTTCATTTCCATCAACTATAGGCCGTATTGCCCACGGCTTTGAGGTACGCCCTGACCTTTGTGCGGTTGATAACAACGTAGACCCGCGCGAGTACCTGGGCAAATTTTACTTCGATTCGCTGGTGCACGACCCGCTGATGCTGGAATACCTGGTAAACCTGGTTGGCGCCAACTGCATTGCTCTTGGCACTGATTACCCGTTCCCGTTGGGTGAACTGGAGCCCGGCAAGCTGATCGAGTCGATGCCGTATGACCTGGCAACTATAGAACGCATGCTAAGCGGTACTGCCCTGGAGTGGCTCAACCTGAAAAAAGAGCAGTTCGTGAAAGGTGCAACTATAAAATCAGCTTCTACTTTAGCGGAATAGGAAAGATGTCTTCGTTCGTGTCTCGCGAGTGTAAGTTGTCCTGCGGCCTCCCGCCGCTTGGGTAGGGGCATGATGCTTTTGTCCCAGCTTCAGGCGGCCGTTGCTAGAGGTAGAATGTACTTTCCATAACTGTTCTGGTTGATGATTTGCGGTGAAGGTTAGCTCCTGGCAAGGCGCTTAATTCGGGCGAAGTGTATGCCATAGCAGCTAATGTTCAGCATCTGCTATGGCTGGTGGCAACAACAAATCTGTTAAAAAGAAAGTATAAGTTGTTTTTGGCGCATGATTTTACGCCAACCCAAATCAATTTCTCACCATAAACTAACTCCCGAATTTTATGAGCATTTTCCATAATAAACTGAAAGGGCTTGCTGTGGCCATACTTGCCGTGGGCTGCCTGACTGTTTCTGATGCTGCTTTTGCCCAGCAGAAATCTAAATCAAAAGCTAAAACACAGTCTAAAACACCACCCGCTACTGAGCAGACTACTACAACTGCTTCAACTTTCTCGGATGCTGATTTAAAGCAGTTTGCTGATGCTAACAATCGCCTGATGGTGGTACAGCAGGAGGGCGAAAAGGCCATGATGACTATCCTGACAGAAGAAAAACTAAGTGTCGAGAAATTCAGCGAAATGGCTAAAGCGCACCAGCAGCAGAAAATCAACGAAGTGCAGGCTACTGCGGAGGAGCACGCTGCTTTTAACCGATCGGCACAGCGCATGATGGAGCTGCAACCAGCCATGGAGCAAAGCATGCAGGATGCTATTGTAAAAGATGGCCTGACTGTAGAGAAGTATGAGCAGATTATGCTGGCTTACAAACAGGACCCGGCTCTGCAAGCTAAGGTGCAGCAACTGATGGGGCAGCAATAGCAATAACAGCAAAGCATAAAAAAGGCGCTACCTATAGTTGGGTAGCGCCTTTTCTGTTTTAGCCAACCGCTTACTCTGCGGCAAACTCCATAATCCGGAAGGTTTTTGTCTTGCGGTCGTAGTAGCCGTAGTGCAGCTTGTTGCCGTAGCGGTACACGGTTTTATAGTCCGGTTCCGATTTCAGTTCCTGCTCAAATTTATCCAGTTTGTCCTGCACCAGTTCTTTGCCACCATTCTCGGCTTTTGCCAGGGTATTGTTATCCAGCACCGCCCTGAAATAGGTGCTTACGCCCGGTCCTGTAGGTTGTGTGCCACGCCGACCATAAGGGTCGTAAAAGTAGCGGCTATAGTAAGGCGAGTTCAGGTAATAACTCGGGATGTTATACGCCGGCACCCAACGGCCAGGAATCATCATCAACCCACGCGAGGTTCTGTAATACTGGTCCGGTGTGCGTACCATACGGTTCATGTCGGAGCTGTTGCGCTCGGCAGGCGGATCATAGGACCCGATCGTAAGCTGGATGGTGCTGTCTGTAAAGGCATCTACCGTAATGGCCGGCAACCCTTCGGAAAGTTTACGCATCACCTTACTGGTTTGCTTTACGGTATCCACATCAGATTTAAACAAGCCACGCACGCCACGCTGGTACACTGGCGTAGACTTAATGGAAATCTCCTGATTGCCCTCAAACGTGTAGGTCTTTACCGGTTTCAGGTCGGTGAAGTTGTAGGCCGTCAGGTTCAGTTTGTCATCGTCGAGCTGCAGCCTGTAGAGTGTATCGCGGAAAAG
>DATBUF010000305.1:0-2165 GCA_036516435.1 Pontibacter sp. | reverse complement strand
CTTTTTGCCGAACGTACGCAAGGCTGTGAAGTATGGCCTGCCCGAAGAGGAAGCCCTGAAAGCCCTGACGGCTACACCGGCCAGGTTGCTGAAAGCTGAAAACCTGATCGGCAGCCTGAACGAAGGTAAACTGGCCAACTTTATAGTTACCTCTGATAACCTGTTTGCCGATGATAACCTGATCCTGGAGAACTGGGTGCAGGGCGACCGCTACAAGATAACCGAAGTGCCGTCAGACTATAGAGGCGTTTATAGTTTAAAGATCGGTAACAATACTAAAAAACTGAAAATAGCCGGCACACCTGATAAGCCGGAGCTTTCCGTTATCGGGCAGGACACGGTAAAAGGTAAGATCTCCTTTAACGGCAACCTGGTTACACTTTCGTTTACGGATGGTAAAAAAAGCAGCGAAACTATCCGCCTGAGTGGCTGGCTGGCTGGTAAAAACCTGCAGGGCGAAGGCCAGTTGCCGGATGCCAGCACCGTAAAATGGTCGGCTACGTTCTCTGAGGCTATGACCGCACAGGACAAGAAAGACTCGGCTAAAAAAGCGGAGCAAGTAGAAGTAGGCCAGCTGATTTATCCGTTCCGTGCTTACGGCCAGGCAGAACTGCCAAAGCAGGAAACGGTACTGATTAAAAACGCAACTGTCTGGACAAACGAGAAGGATGGCAAACTGGAAAATGCGGATGTACTGCTGAAGAATGGCAAAATTGCCAAAGTGGGCAAAAACCTGAGCGAATCGGGTGCAAGAGTAATTGACGGAACCGGCAAGCACGTAACACCCGGCATCATCGACGAACACTCGCACATTGCCCTGAATGCCGTGAACGAAGGCAGCCAGGCGGTAACATCTGAGGTGCGCATGGCCGACGTGGTAAACTCCGATGATATCAACATCTATCGCCAGCTGGCAGGTGGTGTCACTACATCGCAGTTGCTGCACGGCTCGGCTAACCCGGTGGGTGGCCAGTCGGCTATTATTAAACTACGCTGGGGCAAGAGCCCGCAGGACCTGATGGTAGAGGGTGCTGATGGCTTCATCAAATTTGCTTTGGGTGAAAACGTGAAGCAATCTAACTGGGGGAATGCGCAGACTATCCGCTTCCCGCAATCCAGAATGGGAGTGGAGCAGGTGTATGTGGATGCCTTTACACGCGCCAAAGAATACGAGCAGGCCTGGAAGAACTATAACAAGCTCTCTAAAAAGCAGCAGGCCAAAACAGCAGCCCCGCGCCGCGACCTGGAGCTGGAAACATTGGTCGAAATCCTGAACGGCAAACGCCATATTACGTGCCACTCTTATGTGCAGTCTGAAATTAATATGATGATGAAAGTGGCTGAAGAGATGGGCTTTAAGGTGAATACGTTCACGCACATTCTGGAAGGCTATAAAGTAGCCGATAAAATGCAGCAGCATGGCGCCGGCGGCTCTACTTTCTCAGACTGGTGGGCTTACAAAATGGAAGTGAAGGATGCTATTCCGCAGAACGCAGGTATCATGAACAACCTGGGTATAGTTACGGCCATCAACTCCGACGATGCGGAGATGGCGCGCCGCCTGAACCAGGAAGCTGCCAAGAGCGTGAAATATGCCGGTGTGAGCGAAGAGGATGCCCTGAAAATGGTAACCCTGAACCCAGCCAAACTCCTGCACCTGGATAATAGAATGGGCAGCCTGAAAGCCGGTAAAGATGCCGACGTGGTACTATGGAACAACCACCCGCTTTCGATCTATGCCAAGCCTGAGAAAACTTTCGTGAATGGCATTGCCTACTACGATGCGGAGCGTGATACGCAGCTGCAGCAGGAAATGGAAAAAGAGCGCATGCGCCTGATCCAGAAAATGCTGACAGCAAAAGCAGGCGGTGCTAAAACGCAGAACCCAACTATAAAGAAGGCGAGCGTAATGCACTGCGAGGATGTTCATCATCACGAAGAAGAGAGCTACCTGGCTTATTAAGAATTGTTAATTGATGATTGTTAGTTGTTGGCTATAGTTTAAGCAATCAACAATAAGCAATCAGCAATCAAACCAATTAAACAATTAAAATCATGAAAATCCATAAAAGATATATAGCTGCTTTTGCGGCCTTGTTGCTGAGCACTGCTGCCTTTGCGCAGGTGCCGGCTCCGGCTGCCAGGCAAAGTAAGCCGGTGTTGCT
>DATBUF010000304.1:0-4492 GCA_036516435.1 Pontibacter sp. | reverse complement strand
TACCGTTGAATAATACGCTGGAGCTCTACCGGGATGCTAAGCTACAGCAGAAACTGCAAAACAGCATCTTGCCTTCTGAGAAACTGAACGGCGCTTTTACCATGAGCCTGGTGCTGAAGAAGCAGGAACACCAGCCTGTTTTGCACCATCAGCTGCACGTGCCGGAAGGGTTGCCCGTAATCGGGAGCAAAAGCTTCTTTGTCAGTTTCAGTCATCCTGCAGACACTATGCGTGCGCCCGCGGGGGAGCAGGTTGCCAGTATCAGTACCCATATTCCTGATCCTGCAAAAACGTACATCAGCCAGAAAGATGTTCTGGCACAAACTATAGTTGACAAGCTGCACCAGGGAGGGTTCGTGAATAAGGCGGATATGATGTCTTACCAGTCAGCTACACCCGGTGCCTGGCAGTTCTGGACAAAACGCTCTTTCGGCGCTGTAGGCGGCTACCCGCAATACAGCCACATCAAGCCATGGCACATGAAAGATGCCCGCCTTGACCACAAAGGCGCGTACGTGTGCGGCGATACGGTGTACCCGGGCCAGGGCATAGTAGGGGTGTGCCTGAGCGGCATTATTGCAGTTAAAAAGCTATTACAGGATCATACCTGAGCCATAAGTAAGAAGAACTGTTTGTGCTTTCACGCTGCGGCAGGTTAGCTGGTATCAGGTTTCTACGACCACCGTACGCAGCCCAGCAAAGTCGCCTTCCGGTGTGCTGCCCAGGATGTAAACTGTAGTCCCGATTTCGGGAGATTTATAAACCTGCACATTTTGCAGCAGCTCCTGTAGTTTATGCTGCAGCTGCCTAAAACGTTCCGCATCCGCAGAGTTGCGGCTCAGGATACTGTTAAAGAAAGCATCCAGCGGCTCTACTACCAGTTCGGAGCTGTTCGTTTTACCGGCCAGCGACGAGATAGCAGAAGCATTTAGCGGTAAACCCTGAGTATTTTCAAAATAGTAGAGCTCCAGCGGGCTCTCTGTTTCGCTGCGTACCATCAGGCCATGTGTAAGCGGCAGCAGTTCTTTTTGCAGATCTTCTATGCGCATAGGGCAAATCGTTTTACGTAATTGAGTTTTGAAACGCAGGCTTGCTTATATTTAACCTGTAACTTCGGTGCAGCTATTATACGGAGCTGATCAAACTTTAAACTGAAAAAAGATATGAAGGCAGAACCCATGCTGAAAGAGGGCGCCCTGCAGGGCAAAACCATTATTGTAACCGGCGGCGGCACAGGCCTGGGCCGTTCTATGGTAAAGTATTTTCTGGAGCTGGGCGCCAACGCCGTAATTTGCAGCCGGAAGCTGGATGTACTGGAGCAAACGGCAAAGGAGCTGATGGAAGAAACTGGTGGGCAGGTACTGCCCGTTGCCTGCGACGTGCGTAAGTATAACGAGATAGAAGCCATGCTGCAAACTACCCTGGACAAATTCGGCCGGGTGGATGTGCTGGTAAACAATGCGGCTGGTAACTTTGTAAGCCCCACCGAGCGCCTGAGCCACAAAGCTTTTGATGTGATTACGGACATTGTGCTGAAGGGAAGCTACAACTGCACCTTAGCCCTTGGTAAGCACTGGATAGCGCAACAGCAGCAGGCCACAATCCTGAACATAGTTACTACCTACGCCTGGACCGGTTCGGGCTACGTGGTTCCGTCGGCCTGTGCTAAGGCAGGTGTGCTGGCTATGACGCGCTCGCTGGCATCGGAGTGGGCCAAGTACGGTATTCGTTCCAATGCCATTGCTCCCGGCCCGTTCCCGACAGAGGGCGCCTGGACACGCCTGTTCCCGAAACAATTAGCTGATAAACTGGACCCTGTAAAGCGGATTCCGGTAGGGCGGTTTGGCGAACATCAGGAGCTTGCTAATCTTGCAGCTTATCTTGTATCGGATTATGCCTCGTTTGTTAACGGCGAAGTGGTAACTATAGATGGGGGAGAATGGCTGTATGGTGCCGGCGAGTTCAACAGCTTCGACATGATAGCGCAGGAGATGTGGGATGCCATGGAAAAGCAGATGCGCGGAAAAGGGCAGTAGACAACTATAGTACTGCCTGTACCAACAGGAATGAGCTTCGACGCTCTCCGGTTGGTACAGGCAGTTAGTAGTACAGGATGAGTTTAGTAGCTATCTTCTACCCTCTGCACTGGCATAGGTGCAACCTGTGGTGCAGGTGCCGGCTTGCTATGATGACGGCTACCGGTTAACAGGCTGAACAACCAGGGGGCATACAGCTTTAGTACCTGGCTGGTAACTATAGCCAGTAGCACCACAACTAACGGTACCAGCAGGTAGACCAGCAACACCGGGAAATGTGTATCAGACGGCAACACTGCCAGTGCACCCTTCTTAAGAATGGTGAGTACCGGCTCATGGAACGTGTAGATAAAGAAGGGGGTAATGTAATGATTGATCAACTTCTTGTTCAGCAGATCCGGATACTGTGTTGCCACGATGCTTACCACTGACCAGAGGGCTACTATACCAACTACTATTGCCACCTTATGCAGCAGCATCAATACAAACAGGTTATCGTAACCGCCGGTCGCTAATGCAGTCTTTAATATAACGATACCGCCCCAGGTAAGCAGCAGCACCGGGTACCAGCCTGGTACTCCCTTTCGTTTCAGCAGAGATGGCTTCTGAGCTAGCAGGCACCCGATTGAGAAAAAGAACAAGGCGTCCGATCTGAACAGAACAAGATCTATCTCGGCTATCCAGCAAGCTAAAATCACCAAAAGGATGGGCTCTTTCAGGTACCTTACTGTTATCCAGACAATGGGCGAAAGCAGCACCAGCACAATCAGGTTGCGCACAAACCATAGTTGATACGGAATGGGGTTGAGCACGAGGGTATCCAGTAACTGTATAAGCGTTAGTTCAGAAATGATCCGGTTACTGAAAAAAGGTTTTAAGGCAGGGGAGAGTTGTAGTACATAATAAATGAGTATCCCGATGGCAGACCACAGCAGGAAAGGAACCAACAGGCTGCGCACCCGCTTTCTGTAATTAAGCAGGATGGTAGACGAACTAAGGTCGAACTTAAAGAATAACAGGAACCCTGATATGATAAAGAAAACAGGGCTGGCAACACGCATAAACCCATGCGAGATCATGTCCTGAATAAAGGTATTGTAGTTTTTGTCAGGAGTGAGTGCTCCTGCATAGCCGTTCAGGTCCAGGGTATAAGCATGCACATAAAGTACCATCATCATAGAAATCAGTGACATTAACCTGATTTTAGATTTGAGTTGTGTATCAATTTTCTTCACGGGCAATAGTTTTTAAGTACAATAATTTTAAACCCTGCTTAACGGATAAGTACCTTTAAAGATTCAGAAATGGCTAGATTTGCATATTTTAATTTCTTCTTGTTTAAAGCATGTTGGTGCATAATGGCGGATGTAAGCTGCCGGATATTATCCAAGATAATTGTATATAATGAATAGAGTACAGAGTGGAATGAAGGTGATACATACTTCATATTGCACGATTTAGGAAGAATTAATTCAACAGCATTATGCAATACAGCCCAGCTCAGCGCGTATCTTTGCCTGTATTCATCAACTTACACGTTAAAGCATGTCGTTTTCTGCTCTTGGCCTTTCATCGTCCTTACTGGCAGCTGTAAAGCAGCTGGAGTACACCTCGCCTTATCCCATACAGGAACAGGCAATTCCGGCCGTGCTGCAGGGGCGCGATGTGTTGGGTATTGCGCAGACCGGATCCGGGAAAACAGCCGCTTTTGCGCTGCCTATACTTGAGCAGTTGCATAAGAAGCCTGCTGCGCGCAACAGGTTTGTGAAAGTACTGGTGCTGGTGCCGACCCGCGAGCTGGCCATGCAGGTAGAGGAAACTTTCTATAGTCTGAGCATTCACCTGCCGCAGAAGGTGAAAACGATGGCCGTGTACGGTGGCGTATCCATTAACCCGCAGATGATGAAGCTGAGCGGTACGGACGTGCTGGTAGCTACTCCCGGCCGCCTGCTGGACCTGGTCGAACACAATGCTGTAAAGTTATCGGAGGTGGAGGTGCTGGTGCTGGACGAGGCTGACAAAATGCTGCACCTGGGCTTTAAAGAGGAGATGGACCGTATTTTCGCTCTGTTGCCAGCCAGACGGCAGAACCTGCTTTTTTCGGCTACGCTGGGCGGTGATGTGGCAACTATAGTAGAGAGGCTATTACATAACCCGGTAACTATAGAAGTGCAGGCCGAAGCAACTGTACCTGAACTGATTGACCAGGTAGCGTACCAGGTGGCTGCAGAACGAAAAGGGCCGCTGCTACGCTACCTGATACAGCATGAAAACATGCAGCAGGTGCTTGTGTTTGCATCCTCCATCCGGACAGCCGATAACATCGTAGGCAAACTGAAGAAGAATGGGGTAGAGGCAGCTGCCCTGCACGGCGACAAAAGCCAGGGAGCCCGCACCGAGGCGCTCCGGCAATTTAAAGCAGGCAAGCTCCGGGTGCTGGTAGCCACTGATCTGGC
>DATBUF010000303.1:0-3304 GCA_036516435.1 Pontibacter sp. | reverse complement strand
CGGTGAGTCGAAAAATACAGACCACTTAAGTAGTTGATAATAAGAGGCATTACATCGGGGTTACGATTCCCCTACGGACTACTACAGTAAAAGAGCCGCTCCACGTTAAATGGAGCGGCTCTTTTGTTTCTATAAGCCTCAATCTTAACCGCTAAATAACCCTCTCACAGAGCAATGAGCCGCATGATGTTGTGAGAAGAAAAGAGCAAGCTTTTTATACTTTTGGCATCCGATCAGTTTCATCATTATCAGCCGAGTCGCGTTTAGCTTTTTTTGCTGCGGCTTTCAGTAACTCCTGGTGTTCTTTTCTTTCTTTGAACTCTTTCTGACGCTGCTTCTTCTGTTGGTCTCTTGATCTGGTACTCATAGTCTAATTCAATTTATCTGTAACTAATTACTGCGTCTTACTCTCCCTAAACTTCCATCATAATCTTACGGCTACGTTTAAATGTAAGAAAATTATTTTCTGCTTCAGATGAGGATTTATTAAACAACAAACCTCTGATTTATCCTTCTTACCCGTCCAATTCCACCACATTATCATCCAGTCTCAGATCTATCATCAGGTGATTAGGATCAATCCCGCCGCTTGACGGCTTTCGCGGTACAGTCACTTTTATAGTCTGTTCACCGGTCCGGATGCGATGCATTTGCAGGTAGAGCGGCTTACCTGGCCCTTTGCCTTCCTCATACACGCCTACTTCCAGCCAATCATTCATGGGGATTTCCTTTTCCTGACCTGTGCCATTTACTGCCACTTTCTCGGCCTGCACTTTCAGCATTACCTCCCACTCGCCTGTTTTGGTTTGCGCTGCCGCAAATTGCTTTGTTTTGAGGCGCCAATACACATTTTCCTTAAACAGGTCGTGTAACAGGTAAGTTAAGGAATCCGGAGTAACATTTTGCAGTTCCTGATAGAGATCGAGGGTAGTTAGAAGGGGCAGCTCTCCTGAAGTGCGCTTTTGGAGCAGCTGCCGAAGCGCACCATTGACCTTTTCTTTACCGAGGTACTTACTCAGAGCGTACATAGCGAGTCCACCCTTCCGGTAGTATAAAAAATCTTCGTTTGCCTGAAGTAATGGAGGTGTAGCGAGTGAGCGGGGCATTTCAAAGGCTGAATGCAGGAAATCCACGTATTGCCGCAAATGACCGTCACCATAGCTCTTTTCCAGCACCTGCATGCCCGAGTATACGGCCATTCCCTCAATCAGCACGCCAGCCCCTTCTACGTTGGCTGGTGTTAGCCGGGCCATTCCCCACCACTGGTGCGCCATTTCGTGCGCCAGAATGTAATACGGAAGGTCAAAGCCGTTCGGAGTGCCATCAGGATTCATCAAGGCATACTGCTCCCCATAATAAATGATGCTGGCGTCGGCAGTTGCTCCACCCCCATTACCAGCGCGCTCAACTATAGTTATATGCCTGTAAGGATAAGGGCCAAACTGCTTTGTGTAATATGCCAAAGAAGCTTTTACACTCCGGAGCATACGGCCTATGTTTTGCGCATGTTCCGGATGATAATACATCCTGATCACCACATCATTCCACTTACTTTCCTGGGCCGCGTACTTCGATGATAAGATGGCATACTCGCCCCCGATAGCTCCATCTGTTTTATATTGGAAGTAGCGACGATCCCCTTCGGCCCAGGTTCTAAGTAACTTACCTGGCGCAACTGCTACTTCACTCATTACTGTCCCAACTATAGCTTCAAAGGTGGCCTGGTCTGTACTGAATGCCTTGCTACGTGCCTCAGCATTATAAAGGGAGGGCATCTCCAGGCGCGCTATAAGCTTATGCTTCTTCCTTAGAGCCGCATCACTAAGCTCCCTGTAGCGTTGGTAACCTATAGTTGGGAGTAAATCGAAATTGGTGAAGTAGGTGCCATTCTCCATAACCAACGCGTTTGTGCCGTTATGCTGAAAGCCATGCTGCCTATAGTTTACTGCAAAGTTTAACTGCAGCGAGTCTCCAGGCTGTAGTGGCTGCTCCAAAGTATAAATGTATTGGCCAAGTTTTTTATCTATCAGTGCCGCAGCAACTGGCCTATTGAACTTCACTTCTTCAACCAAAATCCCGGAAACGTTACCTACCAGTATGGTATCTATAGGTACGGTTTCCTTATTCACCAATGTATACTTTGCCCGTATCTCTACTTGCTGCCAGTTGGAGTAAATCTCAACGTGCAGCTTGGTAGCCGTTAGTTGGGGTTGCGGCATGTTTCTATACTGGCCATAGCGCCGTTCGTATTCCGCCTTCTGCTCATTCATATCAGAGGCGGCGTGGTACTGGTTCAGCACATTCGTATTGTAGAAGATAAAGCTTCCTAAGGTAACTATAAGCCCGGCTCCTGCTATGGTAACCCAGGTTGTTGTGCGGGTGAAACGGCGTTGTGCTACTTTCAGACGGTATTTCAAACTTTGCTCTCGTCCTCTTGCCCAAAGCAATCTCGCCGCCACAGCCAGTAGCAATGCCCATGCAAACCAGTATACTTTAAACCAAAGCCATGGCCCTAATGTAGGTCCGAAACCACGCATATCGGTGTACCACCAGCCTGGGTCTGCTCCAAAAATGAGCATCGGGTGCTCTACCTGAAATGTAGCAGGAAAAGCTATAAAGCTGAAGACTAAAAGCATTACCAGGTAGCCTATGTATTTCTGATTTACCACAATGTGAACCACAAAGGCAAGCAGTGCAAAGAGCAAGTAATCTACGAGTTGAAGTCCAAAGAGTGTCTGCAGGTACAGGCCTATTTCCACTTTGTTATAGTCCAAGCTTAATTGCATCCCTATCCCTGCTGCCATTAGCAGTGCCATCCATGTAACGATGATGAGAGCTAGCCCCAGAAACTTACCTGTAAAAAGTACCCATTCCGGTACCGGCGCCGCATCTGCCAAATCATGCAGGCCTGCATCCCGCTCCCTCCAAACAAGCATGCCCGCAAAGTATAGGATGAGCAGCGGAATGGCTACCCATGGGGTACCGAGGTTACCTACCGGAGAAGTCAGGTAATCCAACACCTGCGGAGTAGTGGGGAGCAGCGGAATCCCAAACTGCGTCATGATTTTGTTGCTGAACACCACTGAGATCAAAGCAATAGCACCAACAAGGGTTAGTCCTACAGGGTGTTTGACTATCCTTATAAAAGAATCCCACGCAAGCATTAGCGCCTGGCGGAGATAGGTTGCAAAGCTGAAACTTCGCTCAACTTGCGGAACAGAAATGGCGCTTGCCCTAACTATAGCAGTTTCAGCAGGAATATGGGGTTGTACTTTTGGCTGCCGCTTAAAGCGACTCCACCAGC
>DATBUF010000302.1:0-2330 GCA_036516435.1 Pontibacter sp. | reverse complement strand
ATCACAGTCTTTGGGTTGAGCGCCTTTGACTTGTTGCGGTGCCGCAGGCAATCCGACGCAGGAGGATAGCAAGAAGGCAGCAGCGCGATGCCCGAAGACGGGGCCTCCCGGCCCAGGAGGGAGCCAAGCCAACTATAAAACTATAGGCAAGTAGGGCTCCCAAGAATACAAGAGACTATGAAACAACAGGCTTGTGTCAAGCTGCAACTGTAGCCAACTATAGACTGGTAGTGACACAGGTCAACTTTAGTAGTTACTGCAACTATAGAACTATAGCAGCCTCCTACAATACCTCCTAAAAAACAAAAGGCATCACCTGTTACAGCGACGCCTAATGCATTTCAACTTTGCCAAAAATCTTTATTTCGAGGCCCGGTTATCGTCCAGGCGCTGTAAGAGCAGTTTTGTAAAATCGCGCTCGCCGCGGTAAAGCTTAATAAGTTGTTTGTTCGAAATGATGCGTGCGTACTTAGCGGCATATTCCTGTTCCAGGGCTAACTCTTTTTCGCGGGTCGAGAACAAGCCTTCGATGCGTGCTTTTGCCTCCTGTTCTGTTAGTTCGTCTACATCCTGGCGGTAGCCACTGCGGTAGGCTTTCAGCAGCTCACGACGCCTGGCTTCGTACTCGTTGTAAAGCGGCCAGAACTTCTGTGCCTGTTCAGCAGTCAGCCCCATCTTATCCGTCAGGTAAGCAATTTTAGCGGTTTCCACGCGCTCTCTCGACTGGCGATTGTCTTGTGCCAGCGCCTTAGTACCAGCCAGGGTAAGGGCACAGAAAACCAGCAATAAAATATAACGCTTCATGCTTGGGTGAGTTAGTAATCAGTATCGTTTAAATGGTAATATTCCAGTTCCTCTTCAGCGTCAGCAGCACTCACATTCAAAAATTCCGCCGTTAACTCTTGTTTTTGCAGCTTGTTAAGCTCAGCCAGGTCAGCGCTTTCTACAGTGCTGTAGGCAGTCAGGTAATTCACAATTTCTGTATCGGGTACCCTGGCCAGGTTAAATGTATGTGGCTCCGGCTGCGACTCGGTCCCGAAATAGAATACACCCACAAACAGCAACAACAACATCAGTGGCGCTACTGCTATTCGCAACGATTGCCATACCTGTGCAGGCAGCCAGTGCGTTTGAGGCGCAGCAGCAGTCCGTTCCATAATGCGCGTCGGCAGGCGGTCGAAATAATCTTCCGGCACCTGGTACACATTGTGTTTAGGCAAGTCGCTCAGTTTAAAATATTTGGGCTCGGTATTCATAATATTACCAGTTAGATGGCGTTTACTTCCAATGGTTTAATCCTGCTTCAGGAATTCTTCGATTTTTTTTACAGCCAGGTGATACGATGCCTTTAAAGCGCCCACCGATGTACCCAGAATCTCCGAAATCTCTTCGTATTTCAGCTCGTCGTAGTACTTCATGTTAAATACCAGGCGCTGCTTGTCCGGCAGTTTGAGTAAAGCTTTCTGCAGTTTCAGTTGAATTTCGTCGCCGGAGATATGCGCCGACGATGCATCTATTTTCTCGGATAGCTCGGCGGCTACATCGTTAATGGGTAAAAAGAACTTTCGCTTCTTGCTCGACAGGAACGTCAGGCACTCGTTGGTGGCAATACGGTAAAGCCAGGTATAAAGCTGCGCATCCTGCCTGAAATTCTCCAGGCTCTTCCAAACCTTCAGAAAAACTTCCTGGGTAAGGTCGTCGGCGTCGTCGTGGTCAATTACCATCTTGCGGATGTGCCAGTACACTTTTTGCTGGTACTTGCGCACAAGTTGGTTAAAAGCCAGGTTCCGGCTGTCGGGATTCGCAAACTTTAGTAATATTTCTTTGTCTTCCACTATGCGGGTGGCGGTAATGTGTTACTGGTGGTTGGTTATCAATTATCGGATTGCAATTTTATAGCAATGTTAAATTTAGCCGGTTTTGCGTTATAATTTATAGTTGATGGGGAATTTGTAGTTGAATCTATAGTTGGTAAAAGTGTAAAATATAACTTGGTTTGAAGTAGCAACTATAGTTTGTTTAAACCCAGTCTATAGTTTGAGAATGTTCTGTAGTTATAATGGGGACGTGCCGGCAAGCCGTCGGGCTCTCGCGGCTCGCTTTTTGGTTCGTGCCTCACCAAAAGAGCTCAGACAACCGCTCCATCCCTCACGCAGATTGTTACCTGTGTTCCATTCGCTGGCCCGAGCTTGTAGCTCGGGCTATAATACTCAATATCAAAATTAGGCACGAATTGCAAACTCGCGCCAACACAAACGATTAATAATCCACAAAAACAAAACAGGCTGCACTATAAAAGTACAGCCTGTTAAATATAAGCAGATTATCGC
>DATBUF010000301.1:0-9753 GCA_036516435.1 Pontibacter sp. | reverse complement strand
AGCCTTTTGTTCCATAGCCTCTTTTATTCCTGGGAGCTTTACTTGCCTACATTTCCATAGCTACCTTGGCTCTCTCGGGCCGAGCGGCCCCGTCTTCGGGCATCGCGCTGCTGCCTTCTTGCTATCCTCGTGCCTCGGATTGCCTGCGGCACCGCAACAAGTCAAAGGCGCTCAACCCAAAGACTGACATCATTTCGATAGCTAAACTATAGTTTAGTTCAGCAAGCTATAGTTACATAGCCTTTCTCGTAGTGGTAGTTCCGAGGGGACAGGTAAACCTGTCCTGCTCACGGTCTGCAACTATAAAACTATAGCTGAAGCTATCTTTCTATAGTTGCTGGCGCGGGTTTGCAACCCGTGTTTTATTATGATGTTGCGTTTGTAACTCAACTGGCCCACAGGGCCAAACTATAGCTGGCTACGGTAAGAGGCTGTAACTATAGAACT
This sequence comes from Pontibacter sp., assembly GCA_036516435.1. Taxonomy (GTDB): domain Bacteria; phylum Bacteroidota; class Bacteroidia; order Cytophagales; family Hymenobacteraceae; genus Pontibacter. The sequence continues at coordinate 9,306 of DATBUF010000301.1, read as the reverse complement.
ATAGCTCGAACTATAATAAAAGCCCTCATCCTGAAAATCCTCAAATCCTGCAAATCCTGATTCAGACAACCTTCCCTATAGTTTAGCTACTTCCAACAGGCCGTCTGCCAGTTTTCTGTCATTACTTAACCGGGGTACTTTGTTCTGCCCACCCAGCTTGCCCTGCGACTTCATATAGTTCCGGAACGTGCCAAGTGGCAGTACGCGTACTTTCAGGTTGGCTAAAATATTTCCGGTAATCAGGTCGTCGTAGTAGGTGTTCAGCTTTTGCAGTTGCCCGTTCAACTCCTTTTCAAATGCAGCCAGGTTGCCGGGCGCTTTCGAGAACTCTACCAGCCACTCGTGGTAAGATTCGCCTTCTCCGCTGCTCACGAAAGGGGCCACCGTAAACTCCACCAGCTCGGCGCTTGTAAATTTCTGCATGGTTTGCTGCATCGCTTTCTCCACCTCTTCTCCAATCACATGCTCCCCAAACGCCGAGATAAAATGCTTGATGCGCCCTGAAACAATTACTTTATAAGGACTCAGGCTCGTGAACTTAACCGTGTCGCCAATGGAATAGCCCCATAACCCTGCGTTGCTGCTAATCACCAGTGCGTAGTTTTTATCCAGCTCTACTTCTCCTATTGTCAGCCGTGTTGGGTTTTCGTTAAAGTATTCTTCTACAGGTATAAATTCATAAAAAATACCGGCATCCAGCAACAGCAGCAGGCCCTTGTCGTTTTGCTCGTTCTGGTAAGCAAAAAATCCCTCCGATGCCGGAAACGTTTCAATGCTGTCCACGTGCCTGCCAATCGACTCGAACATCTTTTTGCGGTAGGGCTCAAAATTCACACCACCGTACACAAACAGCGAGAAATTCGGGAAAATATCTTTTATCTGCTTGCCTGTCTGGCGCATCAGCTTATCAAAATACATCTGCACCCACGGCGGTATACCCGAAATAAGCGTCATGTCCTGATCTATCGTTTCCTCTATGATCTCGTCGAGCTTGTGTTCCCAGTCTTCGATGCAGTTGGTTCGGTAACTTGGCAGTTGGTTGGTGCGCAGGTAGCCGGGCACGTGGTGGTTCACAATGCCGGAAAGCCGCCCCGTTTTGATGCCTCCCACCTCATCCAGTACCGGGCTCCCCGACAAAAAAATCATCTTACCGTTCAGGAACTGCGCATTGCCGGTTTCATGAATATAAGCCAGCAGCGCATTTTTAGCGCCGTTTATGTGGTTCGGGATAGAATCCTGGGTGATGGGAATGTACTTGGTACCCGATGTAGTGCCGCTCGTTTTAGCCAGGTAAACAGGCTTGCCCGGCCAGGTTACGTTGCTCTCCCCCTGCTTAATGCGGGTAAAGTAGGATTGCAGGCCTTCGTAGTCGCGCACAGGCACAGCCGCCACAAAGTCAGCATGGGTTTTTAAAGTTTCAAAACGATGGTCGCGGCCAAAAGCAGTATGCTGTGCTTTAGAAATGATGCTACGAAATATAGTTTGCTGAGCCTCCACGGGATGTTGCATCCAGTGTTGCTGCTGTTTATGCACATATGCTGCCAGGTACTTGCTCAACCACGCTTTTACGCCCATACATTGCTGTTTTTATAGTTGGTAAATATAGCCAGTAAACATTTTAATGCCATACGGTGCGGCTACTTAATACAGGCCAGCAACAAAATTAACCTGATCGGGTAACCTATAAGCGTAATCGGAGTTTTATACTTTATCTAAACAAACTATAAGTTATGAAGCAACACAAAGCAAAAGCACAGTGGAAAGGCAGCCTGAAAGAAGGCTCGGGAGAATTTGAAACCGGACGGGGTAATCTCAAAACAGGCTATTCCTTTGCCTCCCGCTTCGGCGACGATACCAGAGCCACTTCGCCGGAAGAACTGATCGGGGCAGCCCATGCCGGATGTTTTTCGATGTTTCTGAGCGCTTTATTGGGCAAGCAGGACATTACGCCTGACTATATTGCCACAAACGCGGATGTAACACTCGGCGAAACCGACGGCGCTCCTACTATTCAGAAGATCGAACTGACAGTAGAAGCGAAAGCACCTGGTTTGCAGGATGCTGATTTTCAGAAGCTGGTGCAGGAGGCGAAAGCAGGATGTCCCGTGTCGAAAGCACTCGCCTCGGTGCCCGAAGTAACCGTGAACGCTACACTTAAAGAATAAATTTGCTATATTGCACTAGGTCCGTGGCAGGGCCGTATGTTTCACGAAAGAAATAAAGCATGGCAACAATTGGCAGCAGTAGTGCACGATCGTCGTTATTTATACAGTTAAGTCCTTCGCGCAGCGCCAGGCTGTCGTTTTCCATTCAACTGATGCTTACCCTGCTGTGGGTGGTATGGGCAGGCATACTGGCGTTTTCAGATACTTCTTCGTCAGGAGATGCGTACCTGTTCTATGCTTTCTTCGGACTGGCCCTTGCCTTTCTGGTGTATGTCATCCTTCAGAACACCTCCGTTTTCGGATTTCAGTCTTACATAGAAGTTACGCCGGAGTACCTGGTACGCAAACACGGTGTTTTTAGGCCGAAGCATGTCGTAGCCATACCCGACATAAAATCCCTGCACATTTCGCCGCTCGCGTTGCGTGTTACGGACAAACAGGATATTCAGACTTATTTCGACCTGAAGCAGGTACGGAAGCGCAGAGACCAGGTACGCATCAAGAACAAAGTACGGGACCTGGCTGCACAGCATGGCTTTGAGCTCACCGAAACAAACAGCAACCGCTAAGCATAAACTATAAAAAGCAGCGGGCTATACTTTTATCAGGTATAGCCCGCTTTTTTGTGCCCTTTCGCCAGCTCAATCTTCTCTTTAAAGATCATACCGCCAGTTTAAGCACAGCGGTAACTGGTGGTGAAGCATGGCAGCCAGTTTGCAGCTGTCGAAACTATAGTTTATGGTTGTCGTGCCAGTTACAAACTGGCCCCATAGTTAGCCACAAGTTGCGCTAGCGCTAAACTTGCGGCATTTGAGGAAACTATGGCCGATGCGGATTCCTGATTGACATTAGTGGCAACAAGGGGATTAGGAAATCCCCGGCAGAGAACTTTCGGACTGAGAAGTCCGAAAGAGCGGCAATTTGGTACAACATTTCATCCTCGCTCGTGCAAGGGTTTATAGTTAATTATCCAGAAACAAAACGGGGCTATAGTTTCAGCAACTATAGCCCCGGCTATTTTATAGTAGAGTTTTTCTACCCGGCTTTGGATTTAAATTTCTTCTGTAGTTCCTGGATGCTGGCCTTAAACTTCTTGTCCGTATCAATCAGGTCGGAAACGGTTTGTACAGAGTGAATAACAGTACTGTGGTCGCGACCACCGAAGTGGTAACCGATAGACTTCAGCGAGTGGCTCGTAAACTCTTTGGCAAAGTACATAGCTACCTGGCGTGCCGTTACGATCTCTTTTTTACGCGTCTTGGCTTTCAGCGAGTCCAGGCTCACCTGGAAGTACTCGGCTACGGTTTTCTGGATAAAGTCGAGGTTTACTTCTGTCTCAACATCCTCAATAATATGTTTCAGGGCTTGCTTGGCAAGCTCCAGGTCAATCTCCTTGCGGTTCAGCGATGATTGTGCGATCAAAGAAATCAGCACGCCTTCCAGCTCACGCACGATGGTATCTACACTATAAGCCAGGTACTCGATCACGTTATCCGGAATGTCAATACCATCGCCCTGCATCTTTTTCTGGATGATGGCCATACGCGTTTCAAAGTCCGGGCTCTGCAGGTCTGCCGTTAAACCCCACTTAAAACGGGACAACAGGCGCTCTTCCAGTCCTTTCAGGTCGCGTGGCGGGCAGTCCGAGGTCATCACAATCTGTTTGCCGGACTGGTGCAGATGGTTGAAGATGTGGAAAAACATTTCCTGTGTCTTCTCCTTACCGCTCAGGAACTGTACGTCGTCTATGATCAGGATATCCACCAGCAGATAGAAGTTGGCAAAATCCTGCACGTTGTTCGTTTTCAAAGACTCGATGAACTGGTTCACGAACTTCTCCGACGAAACGTACAATACAAACTTATCGGGGTTGCTGTTCTTGATGTGGTTGCCAATGGCCTGCACCAGGTGTGTTTTGCCAAGCCCCACGCCGCCATACACCATCAGCGGGTTAAAAGAGGTAGTACCCGGTTTGTTAGCCACCGCATAACCTGCTGAGCGTGCCAAACGGTTGCAATCTCCCTCAATATAGTTCTCGAAGGTATAAGTCGGGTTCAGCTGCGAGTTCAGGAAATTCCGGTCGATCGTCTTCGACTCGAACGGGCTCTTAATGAAGTTCTGCTCCGGGCGGTAGGAGTTTACAACAGCTGCCGGTATTTTCTTTGTCGGGATGTTTACGGTCTGCGGCTTGTTCGACTCGTTGCCACGATCCACAATAATGGAATATTCCAAGCGGCCTTCGGCTCCGAGCTCCTGGTAAATTACCTTCTTTAAAAGCTGCACATAGTGCTCCTCCAGCCACTCATAAAAGAATTGGCTGGGCACCTGTATAGTCAGTACACCATCGCGCAGGCTAATAGGCTTAATTGGCTCAAACCAGGTCTTAAAACTCTGTTCGCCAATATTTTCCTTAATCACCTGCAGGCAGTTACTCCATACAGTTGTACAATCCTTAATCATCCAGTTTTCCAAAGCTCACAAGATTAGTTTGGTGACGCAAACCGCTCCTTTATCGACAGGGGGGTTACAAATTTGCTTAAATATATGTAAACAAAAAATTATTTTCTTACGAAGTTAATACAGGGTTATCCACAGGCAGTGCAGCCGTTTTTACGCTGGTTCGTTGCTTCGTCTTTTTGTTGAATTCAAAGTCGATGCGGCCGAGGTAAATGCCTGCCCAACCCACCTGATGGATGAGCGTTTCGTGACCTGATTCGTGTCGCAGCACCTCCGGCTTCTCCATAAATGTGTGGGTATGCCCGCCCAGGATCACGTCGATGCCGCTCACCTGCGCTGCCAGCTTGCGGTCGTCAACTTTATCGGTCGTATAACTATAGCCCAGATGCGACAGGCAAACTATAAGGTGGCATTTCTGGTTATTGCGTAGCTCCTGCACCATTTCCTTCGCTTTCTGTACCGGGTCCAGGTACACGGTTTCGCCGTACAGGTTCTTGCTGATCAGGCCTTCCATTTCAATCCCCAACCCGAACACGCCAATGCGTACACCTTCTTTCTCGAATACCTTGTAAGGTTTAAACTTGTCTTTCAGAATTGTGCCGGAGAAATCATAGTTTGCGATCAGGAATTCGAAGTTGGCTACAGGCAGCTGCTTCTGCAAGCCTTCCAGCCCCAGGTCGAAATCGTGGTTGCCCAGCGTGGCGGCATCGTACTGCATTTCGTTCATCAGCTTATACTCCAGTTCCCCGTTAAAGAAGTTGAAGTAAGGCGTCCCCTGCCAGATGTCGCCGGAATCGAGCAGCAACACATTCTGTTCCTCTTTGCGAACACGTTCTACCAGGCTGGCACGGCGGGCCATTCCGCCCATACCGGCATACTTCCGGCCATCGCTCGGAAACGGATCGATGCGCGAGTGCTGATCGTTTGTATGCAGGATGGTCAGTTTTATAGTTTTGGAGGCTGCCTCTGTATTAAATGGCAAGCCCAGTACACTTAAGCTAGCTGCTCCAACGGCGCTATATTTTAAAAAATCTCTTCTCTTCATGGCTGGCTATAGTTTATGGGGCAACAGTAACGCGCTTGGCTGGGTCGGCTTGTATCGGTTTTCCGGCTGCAGTTAACTCCCGGATGTGCTTCACGATCATGTCGCGCATCATCATGCCTACTTTTTCAGACTTCAGCGCTTTTTTGAACATCACCATGTTATCGCCGCCACCTGCCAGGTAATCAGAAGTTACAATGGTGTAGGTCCGGTTCAGGTCAAGCGGTTTGCCTCCTATTTTCACATTTGTGGCCTGGCCGTTTTGCACGGTATAAGTAGCATTGGCAATAGGCGATATTTTGGTGCGGGCAGCAAAATCAAACAGTTCCTTTGTAGCCTGGCCGTCCAGTGTGAGCAGCACAACCTCGTTCTCGAAAGGCATCAGCTCAAAAATGTTGCCCATGTTTACCGGCCCGGCTGGTATAGGCACCCGTAAACCGCCGTTTGTGGTCTGGGCCATGTCTACCGGCTGGTTCATCAGCTTGCTGGTTTGCACCAGCAGCAGGTCTACTACAAAGTTACCCAGCGGCGACTCGTAATCGCCTTTGCGAAGCTCTGCCGGTGCCGTTCCCACCACCTCGCTCATTTTTGAGCTCACCTGCTCACGGTAAGGGGCAATCAGGGCTTCTGCTTCCGGGTCGGTGGTAAGGGTGCTGTCTACGGGCAGGTCGGTTTGCCCGAGGCTGGCCTGTGCTTGCCACACTTTCTGCTGACATCCTACCCCGGTTGCGGTAAGCAACAGGGCGGTTGCGCAGGTATAAAGTAATCGTTTCATAAATCAGGATTCGAGTTATCCACAAAAGTACGGATATCGCTGCTGTGGCACAACATCAATTCACCAGCGGGTAGTTTCGTTGCTGAAGATAAGGTTTATATATGGATGTTGCTATACTATAGTAGCTTCAGGCGCCTACCCTGCGGTAACAAACAAAGCCGGTAAGCCTGAACTGCTGTTACAGCCCTAGCTTACCGGCTCCTTAAACTATAGTTTATGTCTACAACCTCTCTTTGCTGGTCATATAATTAAGTGTGAGGCCGAGCAGGGTTTTTACGCCTAACTTCATGCCGCTTTCATCAATGTAAAAGTCCGGGGTGTGGTGAGCGGGGGCAGTGGCGGGGTCTTGTTCTTTTTTCATGCCCCCTACAAATACAAACAGCCCCGGTATTTTCTGTTGGTAAAAGGCGAAATCCTCGGCACCGGTCATGGCGTTCATCAGCAGCACATTGTCTTTACCGGCTATAGTTTGCAGCGTTGGCAGCATTTTTTGTGTCAGGGCTTCGTGGTTGTAAGTAATCGGAGCCATAGCTTCTATAGTTACTTCGGCAATAGCACCGGCACTTTCGGCAATCTTGGTGGCAGTCAGCCTGATTTTATCGTGTATCTGCTTCTGCATATTTGCATCCAGCGCACGGATAGTGCCTTCGAGCTGCACTTCTTCAGGTATAATGTTGTTGCGCACGCCACCGTGTATGCTGCCTATAGTTACCACAGCGGCATCTTCGGTCAGGTCTACCTGGCGGCTAACTATAGTTTGCAAACCATTGATAATCTGGGCTGACACTACGATCGGGTCTACCCCGCTCCACGGGTTTGCGCCGTGCACCTGTTTGCCTTTTACTTTTATCCGGAACACATCTGCACTAGCCATAATGCCACCCGGTCTGTATTTTAATTTTCCTACCGCCGTCTGGGAGTTGATGTGCAGGCCAAAGATCACTTCCGGCGTAGGTCCCTTACTGAGCACGCCTTCTTCCACCATCAGCGAAGCGCCGCCCTTCTCTCCTGCCGGAGCCCCCTCCTCGGCAGGCTGAAAGATGAACTTTACAGTGCCCGGCAAATCTTTCTTCATACCAGCCAAAACCTCGGCTGCACCTAGTAACATGGCCACATGCGTGTCGTGCCCGCAGGCGTGCATTACGCCCACTTCCTGGCCGTTGTACTCGCCACGGGCTTTGCTGGCGTAAGGCAGGTTTACTCGCTCTGTTACAGGCAGGCCATCCATGTCGGCGCGCAGGGCTACTACAGGCCCGGGTTTGCCACCTTTCAGTATGCCCACTACACCGGTATGCGCCACCCCGGTTTGCACCTCCATGCCAAGGCGCTTTAGCTCGGCCGCTATTTTAGCTGCTGTTTTTACTTCGCGGTTGCCCAGTTCGGGGTGCTGATGAAAGTCACGCCTCCATGCTATTACTTTTTGCTCCGTTTTATCGGCCATAGTTGTAGCACGAGCCAGCAGTTTAGCATCCTGAGCAGTGGCGGGTAGGGCCAGCAGGCAGGCGCCAACTATAGGTAGCAGTAAATTCTTTCGCATACAGATTAGTTTATAGTTAGGTGTAGAAAGATAGTGATTTATAGTAAAAATCATGGCTACTCTCTATGGTAAATCCAACACCTGCCCCGCTGCTTACCGTACTAAACGTATGCTGCACAAATGGAAAGCACTTGCCCGGAAACTGAAAGAAGATATTTATGCTTTATACCTGGCCCGCCTGGACCCGCGCATCCCTTTTATAGCAAAAGTAGTATTGGTACTGACTGTTGCCTATGCCTTCAGTCCCATCGACCTGATTCCTGATTTTATACCTGTGCTGGGCTACTTAGATGACCTGCTATTACTGCCGCTGGGCATCTGGCTAAGCATAAAGCTGATGCCGGAAGAAGTGGTAACAGAGTACCGGCAGAAAGCACAACAGTTGCTGCAGCGCCCCCGGAAGACCAACTATACTATGGCCGCATTCATTATAGTTTTGTGGCTCCTGATCGGGTATAGCGCATACCGGGCGTATGAATCACGTTTTTAAATAGCCTGCCAAAACCAAAAGCCACTGTTAAAAACGTAAAGTATAAAGTATATCTTTACATCAAATTAGAACAATACACCAGATGACGGACGAGAACCAACACACCCCTAAGCTATTCTCGGAGTTTAAACCAGCCACAGCAGCCGACTGGGAAGAGCGCGCCCGTAAAGACCTGCGCGACACGCCCCTAGAGCAGCTTACCTGGCATACGTACGAAGGCATCGACGTAAAACCTTACTATACCAAAGAAGACATACAGCAGCTACCGGGCAACTCCCCGCTCATTGGTAGCAGGCAAACCGGCAGCAACAACTGGCTGAACATACAGGAAATTACCGCCACCACCGACAGCAGAGCTGCCATAGATAAAGCAGCCGATGCCCTGACCCGTGGTGCAGATGGCATTCATTTTATAATTCCGCAGCCGGAGCATTTCGATATTGTGTACCTGCTGGGCAAGATAGACCTGAACAAGGTTCCTGTCAGCTATAGTTTACCGGAAAAGCTGGACCATTTCCCGAACCGCCTCTACAGCAAGCTGGCTGCCAACCAGATAGCGCCACGAAACCTGCGCGGCTTCCTGAAGTATGACCCCATGACTGCCAAAGGTGAGCTTACCCGGGATGAAAACAAAGCCATACTGGAGATACTGGAGCTTACCAAAGAGAGTCCGGAGTTTTATGGTATTACCATAAGCGGCACCAACTTCAGCAGTATCGGAGCCTCTGCCATACAGGAGATTGCCTATACCCTGAATGCGGCCGTAGCTTATATTACAAGGCTTACGAATGCCGGGCACCCGCTGGAGGCCGTGCTGCAGGAGGTGCAGTTCCATATGGC
>DATBUF010000300.1:0-7333 GCA_036516435.1 Pontibacter sp. | reverse complement strand
AAAAGCTAGTATACTTACCAGTAAAGCAATGCCAATGGTTAACCTCATAAGTGGTTTTTTAGTAGTTAAGTATTTCTAAGATACGGTTTAGCTCATCAACCGATACAAAAGGGATCTTTATCTCGCCTTTGCCATCGTTATTGGCTTTTACCTGAATCTTAGTACCGAACTGAGAAGACAAACGGGTCTCTACTTGCTTGATCTCTTCTTCATACTTATTAAAAACCAGTTTCTGCTGCGGATCCGGCTTTTTGTTAGCGTTCTGCAGGTTACGAACCAGTTCCTCTACCTTACGCACCGATAGTTCTTCGGCCACCACTTTCTTGAACACTTCCAGCTGATTCTCGATGGTGTCGATGTTGATGAGCGCACGCGCATGGCCCATCGAGATCACGTTATCACGTAAGGCAATCTGAATATCCGGCGGCAGTTTAAGCAGGCGCAGGTAGTTGGTTACAGTCGTACGCTTTTTACCAACACGGTCACCTAGCTCTTCCTGTTTTAGGTTACACTCTGAGAGCAGGCGCTGGTAGGAGAGGGCAATCTCGATCGCATTCAGGTTTTCTCGCTGAATGTTCTCGATCAGGGCCATTTCCAGCATCTGCTGGTCATCGGCTTTGCGGATGTACGCTGGTATAGTTGTCAGGCCGGCCATTTTGGCGGCCTGGTAACGGCGCTCACCCGAAATCAGCTGGTAGCTTTTCTGGTCGAGCTGCCGAACGGTGATAGGCTGAATGATGCCCTGTATTCTGATAGACTCCGCCAGTTCTTCCAGTGCGCCCTGATCGAAGTGGGTACGCGGCTGGTAGGGGTTCGTCTGAATCTGATCTATAGCTATATCTGCGATAGTATTGACTTCATTAATGGTGTTCGAATCAATTTTACCTGTGTACTTGTTGCCCTCCAGAAGAGAGCCTAGGCCTCTGCCAAGGCCACCCGGGCGTTTAGGTGCTTTATTTTTGTTATCAGACATGTAAGAGTAATATTATTTCTCCAGCGCCACGCTGTTCTTCTCTGCAATTTCACGGGCCAGGTTCAGGTAGCTCAGGGCGCCCTTACTTTCGGCATCATGCAGTATAGCCGGTATACCAAAGCTCGGCGACTCGCTCAACTTCACGTTTCTCGGAATAATGGTGTCGAATACCATCTGCTGGAAATGCGTTTTTACTTCTTCTACTACCTGGTTGCTCAGGCGCAGGCGCACATCGTACATCGTGAGCAGAATACCCTCTATAGCCAGCTCCGTATTCAGGCGCGACTGGATGATCTTGATGGTGTTCAGCAACTTACCCAGGCCTTCCAGTGCAAAGTATTCGCACTGTACCGGAATCACAACCGAATCGGCAGCGGTAAGGGAGTTCACCGTGATCAGGCCCAGCGAAGGAGAGCAGTCGATGATGATGAAATCATACTTCTCGCGCAGCGGGTTCAGCACCTGACGCATTTTTTCTTCCCGGTTGTCCAGGTTAATCATCTCTACTTCAGCGCCTACCAAGTCAATGTGCGACGGAATCAGGTCCAGGTACTCAATGTTAGGGGAGGTAAGAATAATCTCTTCCACCTTCACATCTTCTACCATGCACTCGTAAATGCTGGAGGTGATGCTGGCCGGGTCGAAGCCAAGGCCGGAGGTGGCGTTGGCCTGCGGGTCGGCATCAACCAGCAGTGTTCTATATTCTAAGGCTGCCAGGCTTGCCGCCAGGTTTATGGCTGTAGTGGTTTTGCCCACACCGCCTTTTTGGTTGGCAACCGCAATAATTTTTCCCATTCTCTACTTATAGGTTTATAGTTTGACCTATCTCCATCAATATTAATTCTTTGCCAGCCATCTGCGCCACTTCCTTCACCTCTTCATGGTCTATGGCAATGTATGGAAACGTATCGTAGTGCATCCCGATCACCTTATCAACCTGCACGAAATCCGCAGCGATCAGGGCGTCATGTATGTCCATTGTAAAATTATCACCGATCGGCAGTAAAGCAAAATCCAGGTCGAACTGCTCTGGTATCAGCTTCATGTCATAGGTCAGGGCCGTATCGCCGGCAAAATAGAAGGCTTGCTCTTCCGTTTCTACCACAAATCCGGCAGCCACGCCTGCATAGGTGCCATCCGGCAAAGAGCTGGAGTGCACGGCAGTTACCATCTTCACCGTTCCGAAAGGCAGCGTAACTTTACCGCCAATGTTCATCGGGTGCGTTTTCTCGATTCCCTTCTCACCGTACCAGGTGGCGATCTCGAACGTAGAAACTATAGTTGAGCCGTTGTTCCTGGCAATACGCTCGGCATCGTGCACGTGATCCTGGTGGCCGTGCGACAACAGAATGTAATCTGCCTTGATGCTATCCACATCAACATCCTTGGCCAGTTCGTTCGGCGAAATGAACGGATCGAATAAGATGCGGTGATCGCCAATCTTCATTAAAAAGCAAGACTGTCCGTAGTATGTTATTTCCATGATTTACTGATTAGTGCTTACTTATCTACGCAAGTTATCTTTATCTTGCACAAAGATACATTTTTTTGACCACTTTACCGGATGCAAATCACAACAAAGCGCCTTTATTTATCCACCGTTTTTGCCCTGTTATCCACTGTTTTGTTTCTGTGCCAGTCCTGCAACAGTAGCTCAGGTAAAGGAACGGACAAAACCGTTTTCAGGTATAATCAGCCGGAAGCTTTATCATCGCTGGACCCTGCTTTTGCCCGTAACCAGGCCAACATCTGGGCCACCACGCAATTGTACAACGGGTTGGTGGAGTTGGATCAGGAGCTGAAAACCGGGCCGGGTATAGCCAAAAGCTGGGAAGTGTCGGAAGATGGCCGGACGTATACCTTTATGCTCCGGGAGGATGTGTACTTTCATGATCATGAGGTGTTTCCGGGGGGCAAAGGCCGCAAAGTAACGGCGCAGGATGTGGCCTATAGTTTTAAACGTATAGTTGACCCCGCCACTGCCAGCACCGGCGCCTGGATCTTTAACGATAAAGTGCTGACTGACGAGGACGGAACTATAACTGACACCGCTTTCCTGGCTGTAAATGACTCAACTTTCAAGATTTACCTGAACGAGCCTTTTATTGCGTTTTTGGAGATTTTGACCATGCCGTACGCGTTTGTAGTGCCACACGAGGCTGTGGAAAAGTACGGCAAAGACTTTAGAGCAAACCCGGTGGGCACCGGCCCTTTTGTGTTTAAGCAGTGGGACGAAGGGAACGCCATTATCATGCACCGCAACCCGAAGTACTGGAGAAAGGACGAAAAAGGCCAGCAGCTGCCGTACCTGGATGCCGTGCAGATTTCCTTCATCACCGACCGTAAATCGGAGTTTCTGACCTTTATGCAGGGCAAGCTGGACTTTTTATCTGGTGTTAGAGAAGGCTCCAGGGACCTGATTCTGAACAACGATGGAACGGTGCAGGAGGATTTTAAAGGTAAGTTTACAGTGCGCAAAGAACCGTATCTTAACACAGAGTACATCGGTTTTCAGCTCGACCCAACCAACCTGAAAGACCCCAACCCGGCCCTGCAGGACAAGCGTGTGCGGCAGGCCCTGAACTATGCCATCAACAAAAAGGAGATGATCGCTTATTTCCGGAATAACATTGGTATACCGGGGCATTCGGGCATGGTACCGCCGTCGTTGCCATCTTTTAGTCAGGAGAAAGTGCCGGGCTATAGTTACAACCCTAAAAAGGCAAAAGAACTGCTGACCGCTGCAGGCTATAGTTTGCAGAAGCCCCTCAAATTGCGCCTGAGCACTGTGGCCGAGCACAAAGAACTGGCCGAATACATGCAGAAAAAATGGGCGGAAACAGGCGTGCAGGTAGAAATTGACATTAACCAGGGGCCGGCACACCAGGAGGCTGTAGACAATGGTCGTTCAGAATTCTGGATGAAGTCGTGGCTGGGCGATTACCCGGATGCAGAGAACTACCTGGCCCTGTTTTATAGCAAGAACTTTTCGCCGGCGGGGCCAAACAAAACCCACTTTGTGAACAAGGAATTTGACAAACTATACGAGCAGGCCAAACTGGAGCGCGATGTGCAGAAACGCTGGGAACTATACCAGGCCATGGACAGGATTGTGGTAGAAGAATGCCCGGTTATAGTGCTGTACTACGACGAGGTGCTGCGCCTGACCCAGAACAACATCAGTGGCCTGGAGCCCAACCCCATGAACATGCTGAAACTGGAGCGGGTACGGAAAAACTAATCTCGAACTATAGTTTCATAAGCAACTATAGCTTTACTACCAACGCCTATAGTTTGCTTGTGATCAAAACCCAGCTGTCCGGTTGCAATGCTGTTAAGTTCTGTATTTTGTGCCCCGCTTTTGCTTTTTTAACCACCAACTTACTGGTGCTAACACACAGTAAGTTGGTGGTGGGCTTGCCTCTGCTGAAGCTGATAGTACAGCACAGTGGCCGGACAGGTGGGATAGTGTTTGCTGCTGAGCAATCGCTCTTTTAAGTCAGCGGTTTCTTATGCTTTTCTTACAAATTCAGACTTAAGCCCCATCGAGCCGAAACCATCAATTTTGCAGTCGATGTTATGGTCTCCGTCTGTCAGGCGTATGTTTTTTACTTTTGTGCCGGCCTTTACAGGCTTAGGGGCGCCTTTTACCGGCAGGTCTTTGATCACCACCACCGAATCACCATCCTTCAGCTCGTTTCCGTTTGCATCTATTACTTTCAACCCGGTTTCTTCCTCCACTTCCCCTGGGTTCCACTCGTTTCCGCACTCAGGGCAAGCGTATGTTTCTGCTCCCATTGCGTAACCATAAGGTGAACTGCAGTTAGGGCATTGTTTCATTTCTTCTGACATAGTATTCTGTAGTTTTTACTGTTTTGATTTACTTGGTGTGGCACGCACCTTTAAGCAGCCGGGCCGGTGCGGCCGTTTATGCAATGTTAACCAAAGTTTTTTCTATCTGGCGTTTTCTAACTCCTTTTTGTTTCTCTCAACTTCGGCTTTTATATCTTCCCTTGCTAAATAGATGCTTAATGTATCTCCTGTTCTGAATTCAGTACTCCACTTGTTAACCCAGGTTCCTGTTACAAATGTCTCCCGGTTTTCCGGGTCAGGATAAACAGGTGCTGTATAGTCGATGGAGACAGACTCTGATGTAACGGTGTAACTGGTTTCGTTACTGTTCCTCTCAATTTTAAGCTGAAAGGGTTTGTAGCCGTCCTTTGTCACAAGTATAGTTGGATCCTGGAAGGGCCTGGTTTCTGAATAGACTTCGAAAAGCCCGTTGCTGTCTGTTTTCTCAATATCTCTACCGTTCAGTAAGTTAACCATAGCATCAGCTAATGGTAACTCTTTTGCTGGGAGCAGGAGATAACCCAAATACTGAAAGTTAACCATAGCATCAGCTAATGGTAACCCGGTTTCGTTGTCAAAAACGCGCCCTACAATTTTCACGGAGAACGTGCAGGCCTGAAGCGGAAGTAAGAGAATGCAGAGAAAGAGGTATTTTCGAGGCATTGTAGTTTGGTGTTGTTAGCGGATTGGGCTAAAAGGTGCTTTAGTGCTTTTTAGGCATTGTTTTCTTTTATTCTTTTTTCCAAAAATGCAGCTTTAACTCTTTCTAATTGTTTTATAATTTTCCCAAACCTATTGCAGCTCTTTCAAGGTTTATTCTGTTCTTCACTGTATCCGGATAATGATCTTTATGGAAACCATAAGTGCCATACTTTGAATAACCATTCACTTTATAGTTTACCCTATCAAATAGACCCACGTACATAGTCTTATTAATTACAGAATCTGAATAATAGGCTTTATTGAGATAAGGTAGAATTTGCCGGGAAAATTCTGTAGTGTTAAAATTGTGGTGTATTACAAGCCAAATCGCCATTGACGCTTCATCACCCATATCCTTTGTGTCGGGCCAACCACCAAGATTATTGAGTAAATGAAGCACAGCTCTCTGATTCATTTTATCCCATCGGGACATTTCCTTGCCGTATTCCCTTAATTTGATTTTGTCTGAAATAAACGCAGTACCTTCCATCATGCTATCACGATATACTTGGTCCCAGTAATGAATGGTCTGCAACACTTTTTTAAGTGAGTCTTTAGGCATATCTGGTCTTATACCCTCAGTTATACTGTTGTAGACAGATTGTGTCTGCTGCTCCTTTACATAAGAAGTATCCGGCAATATGCTTGTTAACCGTGTAGAGAAATTACCTCGTTTACCAGTTTCGTTACTTATAGTTTGAACATTACTCGATGGCTTATCATCTGTACATGAACATAACATTAGTAAAAGCAATATTATATGTTTATTCATATGACAGACTCATGGGCTTATAAGATTAAAGATAACGGCTAGTATAAACAGAACTCAATCCCGTTTATACGCACTATGTGCGGAGTAGCAATCCGTTGCTAAACCATTTCAGGAACAAGATAAAGAATATATCAGGATATTACTATATGTGACTCTACCGGCGCAAGAAGGTAAAGTTATTTAGCAGGAGTGGCTACATACTTCCAGAGTAGTTCATGCACTGCTTCTATAAACCGGATTAACTGGGTTGGGCCGTCTTGCTGGTGTTTGATGTGTTTTACCTCCTTGCCAGCCTCATAAAAGTACAGGTGCGTGGAGGGCATGTCTGACCACTCGGTTTTGTAGAGGTCCTGCAAATTCTTATAGTTCAGCTCCGCAATTTCAGTAATTAATTTCTGTAACTCTTTGTCTGTTAGCTGGAAAGTGAGTGTGTCGGTAGCGGGGGTGTGTTCCCGGGGCACAAAGCGGACAGTGCCATTGGTGTACACCAGGGCTTCGTAAGAGGGGCAGGGGCCGAAGCAGGGCGTTTTCTGGTAGAGCAGGAGCGGCTCCTGTTGTGTTTGCGTAACTATAGCCATGGTCTCAGCACTTCTACAACCCGGCAGCATTATCCCCAGCAGGAGGATAGTTGTTGTTAGTTTGTTAATTATGTTAAGTAAATGGCTATGCATAAACATTAGTTAAAAACCGGGCCCGAAATGTATGTCTGTGCGAACCATAGTTGCAGGGATGTTAAAGTACTAAGCTAATGTAAGCAGGTATAAGCTGGTTTATAGTTTCATAGGTCTATAGTTGCTGCAGGTGCCACAGGTATAGCACCCTTCCCCTGGTACAAATAAACAGCTTTATAGGGGAGGAGGTACAGCATCTGACGACTTACATTCCGGGTTCTATGGCTCACAATTACTTTTCCAGCTTGCGGAGCTTACCGTCTACCAGTTCGTAGGCCTGTGGCGTGCAGTTGTGGCATTCTTTATAGTTTACTGTAGAGTCGGGTGGGTTTACAATAAGGATGCGGCTGTTGGGGCTGTATC
>DATBUF010000299.1:0-3841 GCA_036516435.1 Pontibacter sp. | reverse complement strand
GGCAAAGTATACCAGCAACTCGAAGACGGCACGACCAAGGAAAGCCGCCGCCTGGCCCTATACATGGCCGGCAACCTGACCGCCGAAAGCTGGAGACAGCCGGGTGCTAAAACAGCTTTCCACGATCTGGCCGCTGTGGTACAAAACGTACTGCGCAAACTGAATGCCTCCGATTACGAAACGCAGCCGCTGCAGCCAAATTCTTACGTAAAGCAGGGTGTAGCCTACATTAAGAACGGAACTATAGTTGCCGAGATCGGGCCGGTTGATGCTGGTGTAGCCAAGTTTATGGAAGTAAAAGAGCAGGTTTGGTATGCTGAGCTGAATTGGGATTACCTGCTGAAGAAGTATAAAGCTAACCTTGTTGGCGAAGAACTGCCGAAGTTCCCTGAGGTGCGCCGCGACCTGTCGCTGGTGCTGGATAAGGCCGTCACCTTTGACCAGGTGAAGCACATTGCCTTCAGAACGGAACGTAAGCTGCTGCAGGATGTGAACGTATTTGATGTGTACGAGGGCGACAAGATAGAACAGGGCAAAAAAGCTTATGCCATCAGCTTTACGTTGCTGGATAAGCAGCAAACCCTGACAGATAAAGTTATCGACTCTACGATGACACGCCTGATGCAGCAGTTTGAAAAACAGTTAGGAGCTTTTATCCGGAAATAAACCATGGCAAAGGAAGCGCAACTGCAACAACTCCAGCAAATTGAAAATAAGCTGCGGGTACTTTTAGACCGGTATGCTGAAGTGCAGCAGCGGCTGAATAGCGCCCAGGATGAAATAAAACTTCTGGAAAGCCAGCTGGAAGAAAAAGATCAGCAAATAAAAAATTTTCAAAATCAGGAGAATATCGTTAAAATTGTAGACACGATAGCAGGAAACCCTGCAAATTCGACTGAGTTAAAGCTCAAGCTAAACGAATATATCAGAGAAATCGATAAGTGTATTGCTTACCTGCGCGACTAAAACAAGTTGAGTAACAGCGCAGAAAAGGTGAGCAGGAAACTATAAACAACGCAACGGATGAGTGAATTATCGATCAAGATTCGCATCGCAGAACGCGAGTATCCGATGCGGGTAAAGGAAGAGGAAGAAGAAAGACTCCGGATGGTAGGCAAGTTGCTGAACGAGCGACTGCGCTTCTTTAAGGATCAGTTCGGAATCCAGGATAAGCAGGACCTTCTGGCAATGGTTGCTTTTGAGACCATGGTAGAGAAAATGAAACTGGACGAGGAAAAGAATATGCATCTTTCTAAAGTAGGGCAGCAGCTCAATGTGCTGGATGAACTACTATCGTCGGCTAAGTAATCAGAGCTTGCTGATAACCTTTACACATGCTTCGTAGCTATTTGCAGCTTTAAACCCGTCTGTCTGCAGGCACTGCCTACGTGTTTTTATAAACCAAAAACATGTTGACATGCCCGATATTCTATCTATTTTAATCACAGCCATTGTGGCGCTCGGTGTGGGCGTTTACATTGGGCGCGTACTGCTGCAGAAAGTTTACAAGCAGCAGGAAAATGCTGCCCGCCAAAAGGCAAAGGCTATTATCCGCGAGGCAGAAATTAATGCCGAAGCCATCAAAAAAGACCGCATGCTGGAAGCTAAGGAGAAATTCCTGAAGCTGAAATCTGAGTTTGAAGAAGAGTCAAACAAAAAGAAAAACATTATCATCCAGAACGAGAACAAGGTAAAGCAGCGCGAGCAGCATGTTACCAAGCAGATGGAGGATAACAAGCGCCGTGAAAACGAACTGAACAAAGAAAAAGAAGCGCTGAATACCCAGCTGGAGCACCTGCAGAAGCGCAGAGAAGAGGTAGAGAACCAGCACAAGGAAGTAGTGGCACAGCTGGAAAAAATAGCTGGCCTCACGGCATCAGAAGCCCGCGAGCAGCTGGTAGAAGCCCTGAAAAACGAAGCTACTACCCAGGCATCTTCCCACATAAAAGACATTGTAGCGCAGGCCAAGCTTACTGCTACCAAAGAAGCCAAGAAAATCGTTATCGAGACCATTCAGCGTACGGCTGCTGAGCACGCTATCGAAAACTGCGTGTCAGTGTTCAACATCGAAAGCGACGACATTAAAGGCAAGATCATCGGTCGTGAAGGCCGTAACATCCGCGCTCTGGAAGCTGCCACTGGCGTTGAAATTATTGTTGACGATACGCCGGAGGCGATCATTATCTCTGGTTTCGATCCGGTTCGCCGCGAAATTGCACGTCTGTCGCTGCACCGTTTGGTAGCTGATGGTCGTATTCACCCGGCCCGTATTGAGGAGGTTGTTGCCAAAACACGCAAAAATATTGAGGAGGAGATTGTAGAGATCGGGGAGCGTACTGCCATAGATCTTGGTATTCATGGATTGCACCCTGAGCTGATCAAGATGGTAGGCCGCATGCGTTTCCGTTCGTCTTATGGGCAAAACCTGCTGCAGCACTCACGTGAAGTGGCTAATCTTTGCGCCACGATGGCTGCCGAGCTTGGCCTGAACGTGAAACACGCTAAACGCGCCGGCCTACTGCACGATATTGGTAAAGTGACCCCGGATGAGCCGGAACTGCCACACGCCATTATCGGTATGGAGCTTGCCAAAAAGTACAAGGAGCATCCGGATATCTGCAATGCCATCGGTGCCCACCACGACGAAATTGAAATGACTGCGATGATTTCTCCGCTGATCCAGGCGTGCGATGCTATCTCTGGTTCAAGACCGGGTGCCCGTCGCGAGATCATGGAGTCGTACATCAAGCGTCTGAAAGAACTCGAAGAAGCTGCTATCTCTTTTGATGGTGTAAACCAATGCTACGCTATTCAGGCGGGCCGTGAGCTGCGCATTATGGTGGATGCCGACAATGTGTCTGACGAAAAAGCAGCACAACTCTCGTTTGATATTTCGCAAAAGATCGAGAAGGAAATGCAGTATCCGGGTCAGATCAAGATCACAGTTATCCGGGAGATGCGTGCCATCAGCTACGCGAAGTAATCAGATATACTTTTAGCCAAAGTAGGCCGCTTGTTGTACTGAGCTACAGCAGGCGGCTTTTGGTTTTAAATGGGGTTAGGTTGATGTCAGTGAGGTTATAATGGTAGTTTTATAGTTCCTGCTAAGCCATAGTTCTATAGTTGACTTTGCTCGTTAGCTGGAACCAAGCCTGATGTTTCATAGCATCTTGTATTCCTAGGAGCTTTAGTTACCCTTTGTTCTATAGTTGGCTTTGGTGCCCTCACGGCCGGGAGGCCCCGCCTTCGGGCATCGCGCTGCTGCCTTCTTGCTATCCTCCTGCCTCGGATTGCCTGCGGCACCGCAACAAGTCAAAGGCGCTCAACCCAAAGACTGAAATCACATTCGATAGTAGATGAACTATAGTTAGAGGAGCTATAGTTGCATCGCCTTTCTCGTGGTAGTAATTCCGTATGGACAGGTCGCGACCTGTCCGCTCTTGGTCTGGAACTATAACACTATAGCTGCAACTGTAGCAAAGGCTGCTGGCGCGGGTTTGTAACCCGTGTCTTATTTTGATGTTGAGTTTGTAACTCAACTGGGCCACAGGGCCAAACTATAGCCGGCTACGGTAAGAGGCTGCAACTATAAAACTATAGCTTAAGCCATAGCCATAGTCCTCGCAGTGTCTCCCAGACCTGTGAGTGTCTTGCCAACTATAAAACTATAAAGCTGATTATAGCAAAGGCCTAATCCTGCTCATCCACTCATCCTGAAAATCCTGATTCAGACAACAAAAAGCACCTGCAGAAACTACAGGCGCTTTCAACTATAATTAAGCTGTATAAATTTATTTGATGATTTTGCTTAGGCCAACAACTATAGCGGCAACGCGGATAG
>DATBUF010000298.1:0-2087 GCA_036516435.1 Pontibacter sp. | reverse complement strand
AAAACATAACTATAAATCAATTTCATATGTATATTATACCATAGACACTTAACAGCAGGTACTCCCTTACAAGCAACTACATTCACCAGCAGCTGTGGTGTGTATACCCACTAAAAATTATCCTTTACTCGGAACTACCTTTTTGCCAATGCAGGGTCGGAATTTTAAGTTACTTTTGAATGTACTATAATAAAGAATAATTATAACTCAACTTATAAAACACTATGAAACACCGTCTGGAGCAAACCCAAGAACAGTTACTAAAGACAGAATGTGGCAGAGTGTTCGGCTATGTTTTTAAAGCCATGAAACTGGTGCGCGATGAAAAGCACAACTTTCATGTTGTTTACAAAACTATGACGGATGAGTACATCTATTCTTTTTGCAATCCCTTCCTCGATACGCTGGCGCCAAACACATACAAACTGATTTCAGAAGAGGAAGCCAGGCGCATTTTCCTGCCCCGGCTGTCTTCTGCCAATGCCCACGAGTTGTTTACAACCGTTAAGGCATCTCTTGCATTGCATGCATAGTGCTGTACCAGCGTATCCAAATCAAAAAGGTGCCTTACACGGCACCTTTTGTTTTTTCAGGTTCATCATTGCCAACTATAGCCGGCAGCAGCGCAGGGTAATATTTACCAAACTATATACATTTATAGGGAAACATCGTATTTTAGTTAATTTTACAGCTACATTAGCCTAAGCTTGCTGATTATAAACTATGATTCTCGATATTTTACTGACCATATTCCTGGTATTGCTCAATGGTTTTTTCGTAGCTGCTGAGTTTGCTATTGTAAAGGTGCGTGCCTCCCAGATCGAACTGAAGGCGCAGGCTGGCAATACCATGGCTAAAATGGCGCACCACATGATTACCCACCTGGATGCTTACCTTTCTGCCACGCAGCTGGGTATTACGCTGGCATCGCTGGGCCTGGGCTGGATTGGTGAGAGTGTTGTATCGCAGATCATCATTAACATTATGGCGGCTTTTGGTTTCGAGCCAAGCCCCGAAGTTGCCCATAGCATTGCGCTTCCGATTGCATTTGCACTTATTACGGTACTCCACATTGTGTTCGGAGAGCTTGCACCAAAGTCGCTGGCTATTCAGCGCCCGGAGTCTACTACGCTGGCTATTGCACTGCCGCTGCGCTTCTTTTACATCGTATTTATTCCTTTCATCTGGCTGCTCAACGGGTTTTCTAACTTCATTCTGCGCTCCATGGGCATCCGGGCGCTGCATGGCTCTGAGGTGCATTCTGCCGAAGAGTTGCGCCTGCTGTTTGAGCAAAGTGCTGAGGGAGGAGCCATCCAGGATTCGCAGCACGAGCTTATCGAAAATGTGTTCCAGTTCAACGAGCGCATGGTGAAGCAGATCCTGGTGCCACGAACTAAAATGGTAGCCATCGACATCAACATATCGGAGCACGACCTGATGGAGGTTATTTTTGAGGAAGGCTACTCGCGCCTGCCGGTTTACAATGGCAGCATCGATAACATTGTGGGAGTGCTCTACGTGAAAGACCTGCTGAGCCTGATGCGCCTCGGCGAGCCGATTGTGCTGGAAAAACTCATTCGACCGGCTTATTTTGTGCCTGAAACAAACAGGATCAATCGCCTGCTCCGGCAGTTCCAGCGCCGCCACCTGCACATGGCCATTGCTACCGATGAGTTTGGCGGTGTATCGGGTATCGTAACTATAGAAGATATTATTGAGGAGTTGGTAGGCGAAATCCAGGATGAGTATGATGAGGAAGTGCCGCTTGTAGAGCTAATAGGCGATTATGAATACAAAGTGAGCGGCGCCGCTACCATTTCTGACGCCAACGACTACCTACCCTATCCCCTGCCGGAAGGCGAAGATTACGAAACTGTGGGTGGCCTGATCAGTGTAATTTACGGGCAGATACCTGAAAACATTACCGATGCCATTAACTTTAAAGAGTACGAAGTACGGGTGCTCGAGAAATCAGAACGCAGCGTAGACTCGGTGCTATTTAAGGTGCGGGAAGATATGCGCGAAGGCAGCGTGCAACGCGAAATGCCGGAGCATTAAGCTACACCTATAGTTCGGAATTAACAGCC
>DATBUF010000297.1:0-2951 GCA_036516435.1 Pontibacter sp. | reverse complement strand
AGCACATTAACATGGCTTTAGATAAAAATCAGATAGCGAAAAGAATCGCAAAAGAAGTTAAGAACGGAATGTATGTGAACCTGGGCATCGGGATACCGACGCTGGTAGCCAACTATATTCCGCAAGGTATAGAAGTGGTGCTGCAGTCAGAGAACGGGCTGCTGGGCATGGGCCCCTTCCCGACCGAGGCCGAAGTGGATGCCGACCTGATTAACGCCGGTAAGCAAACTATAACCACGCTGCCAGGTTCTTCTATTTTCAGTTCTGCCGATAGTTTTGGCATGATACGCGGCGAGCACGTAGACCTGACCATTCTGGGCGCCATGGAAGTATCAGAGCAAGGCGACATTGCCAACTGGAAAATACCCGGCAAAATGGTAAAAGGCATGGGCGGTGCCATGGACCTGGTAGCCTCTGCCAAAAACATTATTGTGGCCATGCAGCACACTGCCCGCGACGGTTCATCCAAGCTCCTGAAGGAATGCACACTACCTATTACGGGCCTTCGGTGTGTAAAAAAAATTGTAACAGACCTGGCTGTGCTGGAAGTAACCGACAGAGGCTTTAAACTGCTGGAGCGGGCGCCGGGCGTAACGATAGAGGACATCCAGAAAGCTACTGAGGGCACCCTGATTGTAGAGGGCGAAATACCGGAAGTAGAACTATAGTTTAAGAAGACAGTTAATACTTTACGGGAGCGCGGCTATGGTTAGCTGCGCTTTCTTTTTTAACTTTGATACAGCACGTGCAGCCATCCCCTGAAAGTATAAATTGTATCGAAACTATACTTACTGCACGTATACCTGTAACAATAAATTACGCAAACAAACCATGAGTGATAAGAACGAAGAAAGTACTGAACATACCGAACACAAACTACTCCTGCGCCAGCTCCAGCTCAAGGATTACAATGAAGTAAAGGAAATTATGGACATGGTATACTCCAACATGGATGGCGCCTGGACCCGCAAAGAATTTTCGAGCTTACTGAAGAAGTTTCCGGAAGGACAGATCTGTATTGAAGACAAGGGAAGAGTGGTAGCCGCTGCCCTTAGCCTGATTGTAGACTATGGCCAGTATGGCGACAAACACACCTACGAGCAAATTGTGGACCGTGGCACCTTTAAATCGCACGACCCGGAAGGTGACACCCTGTACGGCATTGATGTGTTTGTGCATCCGGAGTACCGTAACCTGCGCCTGGGCCGCCGTCTCTATGACGCCCGCAAAGAAATGTGCGAAAACCTGAACCTGCGCGGCATTATTGCCGGGGGCCGTATACCGGGCTATAAAGATTACGCCAACAAGCTTACGCCTGCCAAGTACATCGAGATGGTGCGCAACAAGGAACTATCCGACCCGGTGCTCTCCTTCCAGCTCAGCAATGACTTCCATGTGCGCAAAATACTGAAAGGCTACCTGCCCGATGATCGTGACTCACGCGCTTACGCTACCCTGCTGGAGTGGGTAAACGTGTATTTTGAAGAGAAGGAGAAGCTGATTGGCGGCAAAAAAACCATCGTGCGCATTGGCATTGTGCAGTGGCAGATGCGTGCCGTAAAGTCGCTGGAAGACATGATGCAGCAGATCGAGTTCTTTGTGGATACGGTTAGCTCCTACAAATCGGACATTGTGCTGTTCCCGGAATTCTTTAATGCACCGCTGATGGCCCTTACCAACGAAGAGTCGCCGTCGGAGGCAATCCGAAGCATGGCCGAGTATACTGATGAGATCCGTGAACAGATGATCCACCTGGCGCTGTCGTACAACATCAACATTATTGCCGGCAGCATGCCCGAGTACTACGACAACAAACTATACAACGTAAGTTACCTCTGCCGCCGCGATGGCACCTACGACAAGCAATACAAGCTGCACGTAACACCTGACGAGTCGCATTACTGGGGTATGCGTGGTGGCCATAAACTGAAGATATTTGATACGGATATTGGTAAGATCGGTATCCTGATCTGCTACGATGTGGAGTTCCCGGAACTGGCGCGCATGCTCTCCGACATGGATATGAAAATACTCTTTGTGCCTTATTGGACCGATACGAAGAACGCTTATCTGCGTGTGCGTCTCTGCTCCCAGGCCCGGGCCATCGAGAACGAGTGTTATGTGGCTATTACGGGTAGCGTAGGTAACCTGCCGAAGGTCGAGAACATGGACATCCAATACTCGCAGTCTGCCGTCTTCTCCCCTTCCGACTTCGCTTTCCCGCACGATGCCGTAATTGCTGAGGCCACTCCAAACACCGAGATGACCCTGATCGCCGACCTGGACCTGAACCTGCTCAAAGACCTGACTACCGCCGGCAGTGTCCGCAACCGGAAAGATCGCCGCCGAGACCTGTATAACCTAAGCTGGGTAACCCGTAAGGAGGACTAGGAAGTATAGGTAAAACTTAAAGGGCCAGCACTGAAATCAGTACTGGCCCTTTAAGTTTTACGAATTTGGTAAATGCTATACCCCTAAACTACGATGCTTTTTAGCCTCTATAATCAGAGAAACAATAAGACCTAATAAGAAACCACCAGCAGCGCCAACCATCAGGAATGTAGGCAAGACAGGCCATGCTGGCCTTGATTGGGGCGTAAACCCTACCACTACCTGCAGTATATCAATCCGCTCCAGTTCACTCTCAAGTTGCACCTGTTGCTGGTACATGTTAACACTTTCCCTGTACAAGTTAGTTGGGTCAAGCGGTTCCCCATAAACAAACCCATTTGCAGGACCACGAAGCCTGGCGGCTGTAGTCTTAACACTATCTATAGAGCTGATATCTTCTTTATACTTGCTGATTAAACTTTCTAACTGGCGCTGTTTAATCTTCTTCTGTTTAACAAAATACCTGTTATTCTCCAGATAGTTAGTTATAGACTCCTCCATAGTATCAAACATATCCTTGTTATAAAGCATCAGTTCTATACGGAAGGGGGAACCGGTTA
>DATBUF010000296.1:0-6333 GCA_036516435.1 Pontibacter sp. | reverse complement strand
TTGTTATTACCAGCCGCAGCCTGGCACAGGTAGGCGACATTCCGCCCTACATTGCTGCCTGGATTCCGACTATTATTTTTACCGGTATCGGCTTTTTACTTTACAGATACATTCCGCGCTAATGCCACGCTTAAAAGACTTTATAGAGCTCCACTTTGTTATTTTTCTGTGGGGATTTACCGCCATACTTGGTAAACTTATTACTACTCCGGCAGTGGAGTTGGTTGCTATCCGTACCCTCTTAACCACATTGGCGCTGGGGCTGATCATTTACAAAACCAAGGGTATTTTCTGGATGGGCCGCACCACAGCCCTTAAGCTGCTAGGCGTCGGCTTCCTGATTGCAGCGCACTGGATCTTGTTTTTTGCTGCAGCACGCGTGGCTTCTGTTTCTATCTGCCTGATTGGTATGGCCACTGCCAGCCTCTGGACATCTTTCCTGGAGCCGCTGTTCACTAAAAAGAAGATCAAGCCCTACGAAATCTTCCTGGCACTGCTGATCATCCTTGGTCTGTACATTATTTTTCAGGACGAGACAAAGCTGAGCAGCATCATAGGCATTACGATGGCTATTGGCTCTGCATTACTGGCCTCCATCTTTACCATTATTAATGCGGCGCTGGTAAAGAGAATACCTTCCACTACTATTACCTGCTACGAAATGGGCGGTGCTTTTATGGGCACGGTGCTGTTCTTCCCGGTATATGCCCTGTACTTTGCAGAAGGCAACGAGCTTAACTTTAGCATGGTACCGATGGATGTTATGTACATGGCAGTGCTTGTGCTTGCCTGTACGGTGTATGCGTATACTGCCGGTGTGCGGTTAATGCAGCGCATCTCCGCCTTTACCATGAACCTGACAGTAAACCTGGAGCCGGTATATGGCATCATTCTGGCCATCTTCATCTTTAAAGAAGGTAGTCAGCTGTCCGCGCAGTTTTACACAGGTGCAGCTATTATCCTGATCAGCGTATTTATTTACCCGGTTATCAATTCTTTAGCGGAGCGTCGTAAAAAGCTACAGCAATCCTTTCCAGAGGAGGTAGTGCTTCGGGAAGATTAAGTTCACAGGCACATCGCCCTTAAAGATGCCGTACACTGCTGAGCCGGAGCCTGTCATGGAGGCGTAAACGGCACCTGCTTCGTACAGGTTTTCTTTCAGCGCGGCCAGTTCGGGGTACTTCTGAAAGAGCGATTTCTCGAAATCATTCTGCAGCAGCTCCCGCCATAGTTTCATATCCTGCTTCAGCACCATGTCTATAGTACAGCTCGGTTTTTCCGGCGTTACACCGGCGTAGGCTTCGGCAGTGGTAATATGGATGCCCGGATACACAACCACGCAACTATAGCCACTCAGATCCAGAGCTGCCGGTTCAAAAACATCCCCGCGTTCTACAGCTATCACCGGTTTGTTCTCTATAAAAAAGGCGCAGTCGCTGCCCAACTGCCGGGCATAGTGCTGTAAGTCCTCTGTTGTTAACTTCAGGTCAAACAACTTATTTAAGATGCGCAGCACAAAAGCCGCATCCGAGGAGCCACCACCCAATCCGGCTCCCATGGGTATAACTTTGTGCAGATGCAGGTGTACGGGCGTTAAATCATGCTCCTTTTCCAGCAGCCTGTAGGCCTTCAGGCACAGGTTCGTATCAGGGTTGCCGGGCACGGGCAGGCCGCTCATGATAAACTGCGTAGCTGCAGCAGGTAGTATTTCCAGGGCATCGCACCACTGCACCGGGTAAAAGCACGACTCCAGGTTATGGAAGCCATCCGGGCGCTTCTCGATGATCTGTAAACCTAAATTTATTTTCGCGTTCGGGAAATTAAGCATAAGGGTATATATAATGGCTGCAGGTAAGCAGCTAACGGCTATGTTCCGTTCTGGTTCGGCTTTGTTTTTAATAATCCGGAAACTATAGTCTCCGGGGCAAACATACCGAAAACTGTATACGTATTGCAAATCAGCTACAGCATTTCCGCTTTTCGGCTTCAGCATCTGCCTCACAATTTATGCCTCCGCAAACGTTACGATACTGTAGTACTTCCGTTTACTTTTTTACTGCTTTAGCCAGTATGTTCTTCAATAGATTTTTGTTTACTTGTATTGCCTAACTTCCACCACCACCCATAGATGAAGCAGATACTTTACAGACCCGGTCGTATTTTTTTGTCGGTGCCTCACATGGGTGGGCACGAGCGCAATTATGTGCAGAAAGCCCTGGAAGATAATTGGGTGACAACTATAGGCCCGAACATACCCGGGTTTGAGCACGACATCTGCCAGCATACCAATGCACAACATGCTGTGGCACTTAGCTCCGGCACAGCAGCCCTGCACCTGGCGCTGCGCGTATTAGGCGTGCAACCTGGCGATGAAGTAATCTGCTCTACCTTTACGTTTGTGGCTACTGCCAACCCGATACTGTATGTTGGCGCTACGCCTGTTTTTGTTGATAGCGAACCTGAGACCTGGAACATGGACCCGGCCCTGCTGGAACAAGCCATACAGGCAGGTATAGCCCGTAACAAGAAGCCCGCCTGTATTCTGCTCGTGCACCTCTACGGCATGCCCGCCAAACTAAAGGAAATTATGGAGGTAGCTAACCGCTATGAGATTCCTGTTCTGGAAGATGCTGCCGAAGCACTTGGTTCCCGCTACAGTGGCCACCAGGTTGGCACCTTTGGCAGAGTAGGTGTTTTCTCCTTCAACGGCAACAAGATCATCACCACATCGGGCGGTGGCGCCCTGATAACAGCAGAGGAAGAACTGGCAAAGCAGGCAGAATATCTGGCAAACCAGGCGAAGGACCCGGCCCCTTTTTACCAGCACTCACAGATGGGCTACAACTATATGCTGAGCAACGTGAGCGCCGGCATTGGGCGTGGCCAGCTGGATGTGCTGGAGAAAAGAGTGAAACAGCGCCGCGAAATCTATAGTTACTACAAAGACCAGCTACATGACATGGAGGGCCTGTACTTTGCACCGGAAGCAAAAGGCTGTTTCTCTAACCGCTGGCTAACTACCGTGCTACTGCCGGAAGGCTTTGCGCCCGAACAGGTACGACAGGAGCTGGAGCGGGAGAACATTGAGACACGTCCGCTCTGGAAGCCGATGCATCAGCAACCCCTCTTTGCAGGACACACATACTACGGCAACGGCACCAGCGATCAGCTCTTTGCGCGCGGCCTGTGCCTGCCCAGCAGCAGCAGCTTAACTGAAGAAGAACTGGATAAAGTAGTTCGCACCCTGAGACAGGCACTGCAGTAAACTATAGTTATACCTTGCTAAGCCCACGTTCCAGGTCGGCCAGCAGTTCTTCTGGCTCCTCTACCCCTACCGACAGGCGGATGACACCTGCTGTAATACCTATTTTTTGTTGCTGCGCTTCTGTAAGCGACCGGTGCGAAGTACCCAGTGGGTAGGAAATTGAAGTGCTTACCCCTGCCAGCGATGGTGCAAACGGAATCTGCTCCAGCCCTCGCATAAAACGGTTTACTGCTTCTTTGTCATCCTTAATCCGGAAACTCAGCATTCCTCCGAACAACCCGTTGCCTTGTGTATTTGCCAGCTGGTGCTGTGGGTGTTCCTCTAATCCGGGGTACCACACCTTTTCTACCTTTTCGTGCTGCTGCAGGTATTCGGCTATAGCCAGGGCATTGCAACTATGCTGTTTCATACGCAGGCGCAGTGTCTTTAGTCCACGTGCCGCCAGCCAGCTCTCAAAGGGGCTCAAGTTTAAGCCATAGGTCAGTATTACTTTCCTGACACGCTGCAGCTCCTCCTCAGCACGGCACACCACTACTCCTGCTGTTACATCACTATGGCCCGAAAGGTATTTTGTTACGCTATGAATGACAATATCGGCACCCAGGGTAAGGGGCTTTGTAAGGATAGGTGAGGCAAACGTGTTATCAATTACCAGCTTTATATTGTGCTTCCGGGCTTGCTCTCCCAGCCTGGCAATGTCAAAAACAAGCAGCAACGGATTACTCATTGTTTCGGCCAGGAACAGGCGGGTATTCGGCTTCACCAGCTCATCAAAACTATAGGTTTGGGAAGAAGGAACGTAGGTTACCTCTATTCCTATCCGGCTCAGTTCCTGCGTCAGCAATACCGATGATCCTCCATAGATATCCTCCGCACACAGCACGTGGTCACCTGCCTTACAAACCGCTAGTATAGCCGTTAGTATAGCCGACATACCGGATGAAGTAACCACTGCGCCAATGCCACCTTCTAGTTTGTTTACCTCTTCTGCCAGCTCGTCGGCGTTTGGGTTGGCATACCGGCTGTACATGTAGCGTTGCCCGGGCTGCTCAAAGTATAGTTCCAGCTCGTTCAGGTCCTCAAATGTGAATACAGAAGTCTGGTAAATAGGGGTGGTTTTAGGAGAAATTTCCGGCATAAAACAGTTTTAAAGGAAATAAAAGTAAGCAGTATTTCTTATATTGTAAAGATCACATGTAAACCTATAGTTTGCAGCTTTATAGGATTGTCTGCCCATAGCAGCAGTTACTTTACAGCCGCACAATTTAATTCAGAAAACCTTATGCAGATAACCACTGAGCTAGTATTATTTAGTATTGCCATTCTTTTTTTCCTAAGCATCCTGGCAGGCAAGGCAGGCTACAAATTCGGAGTACCCGCCTTACTACTTTTTCTTTCAGTAGGTATGATCTGCGGTACAGATGGCTTGGGAATTGAGTTCGAGAATATTCAACTTGCTCAGACCATTGGTACGGTTGCGTTGTGTATTATCCTGTTTTCGGGTGGTATGGACACCAAGATTGCCGATATCAGGCCCATCATTTCTCAGGGGGTTATCCTGGCTACAGTAGGCGTTTTGCTGACAGCTGTACTTACCGGTTTTATCAGCTGGTGGATATTAGGCTTAACAACAGAGGCCGCTGGTATCGGACTGGGTACAGCGTTGCTACTGGCTGCTACCATGTCGTCCACCGACTCGGCCTCTGTGTTCTCAATACTCCGCTCACGGGGCCTGCACCTGAAGAACAACCTCCGCCCTATGCTGGAGCTTGAAAGCGGCAGTAACGACCCTATGGCGTACATCCTCACTATTACGCTGATTGAGATCGTAAAAATGGAAGCTACTCCAAACTATTTTGCAGCTGCAGGCATGTTGGTAGTGCAGCTTGTTGTAGGGGCTTTGGCAGGCTATTTTCTGGGCAAACTGGCTGTTCGCGCCATCAACAGCATGCAGATCGACAACAGCTCCCTCTACCCGATTCTGGTCTTTACATTCTGTATCTTTATTTTTTCTGCCACCTACTTTATCAAAGGCAACGGTTACCTGGCTGTATACATCGGTGGCCTTGTGATTGGTAATTCCAGGTTCGTACACAAACGTTCCTCTTTAAACTTTTTCGATGGCATGGCCTGGATGAGCCAGCTCATCATGTTCCTTACATTGGGCTTGCTTGTGAATCCGCACGAGCTTATTCCTATTATCATTCCGGGCCTTATCATCAGCTTCCTGATGATCTTTATTACCAGGCCGTTGAGCGTGTTTCTGTGCCTGCTGCCGTTTAGCAAAATGCCTTTAAAGGATAAGACTTTTATATCCTGGGTAGGTTTGCGTGGTGCGGTTCCTATTATTTTTGCCATTCTTCCGCTTGCCGCTGATGTGCCGAATGCCCGGCTTATCTTTAACATCGTGTTCTTCTGCACCCTGGTGTCGATGGTGGTACAGGGCACTTCACTCTCAAAAATGGCTGTATGGCTGGGCCTTACCGAAAACCCCGACAAGCTCAAAAAGCCGGAGTATTTTGATGTGGAGTTCTCTGACGAGATAAAATCAGTGATGACGGAGCTAAGCATTACGGACCATGCCCTGGTTGGCGGCAACAAACTGATGGACCTGCCACTGCCTGAAAAAACGCTTGCCGTAATGGTGAAACGCGGTGGTAAATACTTTGTACCCACCGGCAGAACAGAACTGGCCCTAAACGACAAGTTGCTTATTATTACGGACAACCACGATGCCCTGATGCAAACCATGAAAAATCTGGGCATTGCTGATAAACCTGTTTAAGTTACCTCTCACTCACCAGAAGCTATAGTTTGTCAGGCATCAGGTTTCCAAACTATAGTTTCTGCTCTGCAAATTCGAGCGAAGAAGTACCCGCTGCAGCTGGTAAAGGCCGTATGCCCAACTATAGCACTTGTAGCAGTGTCCAAAAAACTGCGTAAGTATAGGCTACCTATGGCAGAGAAACCAACACAAACAGCATCCGCATACAACACACTCACCATCCGGAGTATAAAGGAAGAAGTGCCCGGTGTTAAGGTATTCACTTTTGATGAGGCTATACCTT